>NZ_JBHVVN010000009.1:158659-244923 GCF_042882685.1 Pseudarthrobacter sp. NPDC058196 | reverse complement strand
GCCTCCATCCTCATGATCGCCGGCTGGTACGCCTGCCGCACCCGCATCCGCCACATCGCCGAAACCCGCGACGGCTACACCGGCACCTCCCCCGTCATCGCCAACCGGACACCCATTACGTAACCCGGCCCCTTCCGCCACCCTTCGAGCCAAAGAAAGAACATGACTCCAGAGCCGCAAACCGCCCTGACCGCATCCCGTTCCGAGCCCGCCGTCGTCGTAGATGACCGTCCGGACCTCCGCCCAACCGCGCCGGACCCGGCGCAGCCAACGCTGAAGTCCGCCGGGCATGTCATTGTCGATTCCCTGGTGGCCCATGGCGTGGAGCGAACCTACGTGGTTCCCGGCGAGAGCTTCCTTGACGTGCTGGATGGCCTGCACGGGTCCACCATCGAAACCATCGTCTGCCGCCATGAGGGTGGCGCCGCCTACATGGCCGAGGCCGACGGCAAAATGAACCAGCGTCCGGGGGTGGCGATGGTAACCCGCGGGCCGGGCGCCGCCAACGCCCACGTGGGACTGCACACCGCCTGGCAGGACTCCACCCCCATGCTGCTCTTCGTGGGACTCATCCCGTTCGCCCACCGGGACCGCGAGGCGTTCCAGGAGTTCGACATCAAGTCCTGGTTCGATACCGGAGCCAAACGGGTCATGGTCCTTGACCACCCGGAACGGGCCTCCGAAATCGTGGCCGAAGCCATGTTCGCGGCCATGAGCGGACGGCCCGGCCCCGTGGTGGTCGGCCTGCCGGAGGACGTCATCCGCCGGCAGGTCAGCCCGGCCCTGCATCCCGCGATTCCCGTGGCAGCCGGCGGCATGGGCAGCAGGGATTCCGCGGCGCTTGAAGCAGCCCTGGCCAGATCCAGCAAGCCGCTGTTCGTCACCGGCGGGAACGACTGGACCCAGGAAGCCGCCGTCCAGCTCACCGGCTGGCTGGAAAGGCACCACATCCCGGCCGCTGCCGAGTGGCGGACCCAGGGAACGGTTCCCTTCGACTCACCGTCCTATGTGGGACCTATCGGGTACGGCCGCCCCCGGCCCACCTACGACCTGCTGGAGGAAACCGACCTCCTGGTCTTTGTGGGCACGGTCCCTGGCGATGTCATTACGGACGGCTTCGTCTGCCGGCAGGACTGGACCAAGGAGAACTTCCTGGTCACGGTGGATCCGTCGCTGCGCGGACGGTCTGGCCCGGTGTCGCGGCAAATCCTGGCCAAGCCGGAGGCGTTCGTGCGCGACCTCCAAGGCATAACACTGCCGGTAAAGGACGAGTGGCGTGACTGGACGGCCCGGATGCGGGCGGAACAGGAACGCTTCGCTGCCCTCCCTCCCGCTGCCCCGGGGGCCGGGCAGGCCAGGATGGACACGCTGATGGCCAACCTGGTGCCCCGGCTTCCCGAGGACGCCGTTGTGACGTTCGGGGCCGGCGAACACACCAACTGGGCGCACCGGTACTTCCCCACCCGCCGCTATGCGTCCATGCTCAGTGCCCGCAACGGCTCCATGGGGTACTCCATCCCGGCCGCCGTTGCCGCATCGCTGGCCGGGCCGCAGCGGCGCGTCGTAACCATCGCCGGGGACGGCGAATTCCTCATGAACGGCCAGGAATTGGCCACCGCCGCCCAATATGGCGCCACGCCCTTGGTGGTGGTCATGGACAACCAGGAGTACGGCACCATCCGCACGCACCAGGAGCGGCACTACCCGCAGCGGGTGTCCGGCACGCAGCTGAAAAACCCGGATTTCGGGTTGATGGCTACGGCGTTCGGCGGCTTCGGCATCACCGTCACGGATGACCGCGACGTGCCGGCCGCCCTGGATTCTGCCTTGGCGGCCATTGACCGGGACCGCACGTTCGCTCTGGTCCATCTCGTGGTGGACCAGCGCGTCAAGGCGTACTAGGCGGCCCCGGGGGCGCTCCCCTGGTGGGCGGACGACGACGGGCCGCACCCGGCGTCGTCCGCTTGGCTTTAAGGTGCCTGCCGGCAGTGGCGCTGCCGCCTACAGTGCCGACCATCCGCCGTCGGAAGCGAGCACGGCCCCGTTGACGTTGGTGCCGTCGTCGCTGAGCAGGAAGGTGATGGACGCGGCAAGCTGCGCGGCGGTGGCGGGGGTCGGGATGTTCGCCTGCATCAGCGGACCCAACCGCCCTGCCGCCAGCTCCGAACCCCAGTTCGCCTCGATTTTGGTGATGGTGGCGCCCGGCGCCACGGTGTTGAAGCGCAGCCCCAACGGGCCGTACATGACGGCCGAGTTCCTGGTGAGGCCAACCACCGCATGCTTGGAGGCCGTGTAGGCCGCACCCGCGGCGGAACCCCGCAGCCCGGCCTCCGAGGAAACATTGACCACGGAGCCGGTGCCAGCCGCCAGCATCAGCGGCACCACGGCACGGGTAAGTCGCATCAGCGCGGTGACGTTGATCCGGAAGACCCGCTCCCAGACCTGGTCGTCCACCTCGTGGATGGGGGCAAAGTTGTCCATGATGCCGGCAACGTTGGCCAGCGCATCCACCCTGCCGCCGGCGGCCGCCACCACTGCCGCCACAGCGTCTTCGGTGGAGATATCACCGGCAACGGCAACCAGGTCCAGGCCGGGATTCCCGGCCACCAGGTCATCCAGCCGTTCCTTGCTGATGTCCGCCGCGATGACCCGGCCGCCCTCCCTGGCGACGCGCAGTGCGGTTGCCAGCCCGATGCCCGAGCCTGCGCCGGTGACAATGACGGTCCTGCCGGCGAACCGGCCCGCGGTTGTGGTTTCCTGCCATGCAGCTTCGTTGCCCATGATGTTCCTTCCAACAGAGAGATGGTGCACTGCCGTCCCAAGCACTGATGGCCGGCATCGAAAACGATGCCGGCCATCCGCCAGGTCTTTCGGGCTACAGCCGATCGGTCCGGTCTTCGCCGCCCTTGTGGCCGGTTCCGCGGAGGTTCTCCTGGACCTTGCCGAACAAATCCTTGATGGTGGATTCCGCGTTGGAGATGACGTCCACGGGCACGTAGACCACGTGGGTCAACGGCAGGTCGTACTCATCCTTCAGGTGCGTGCCGTTTCCCACCCCTGTCAGGGAGATGTAAACCATGGCTTCCGTCCGCGCGATTCCCGCGAGCTTACCGAAGACCACCGTGAATTCATTCGGCTGGAAGCTGATTGTCTGCCCGATGTGGCTGCGGCCCAGTTCACCCGCTGTGACTGCCTTTTCCGACTGGCTTCCGGTGTAGTCCATGAACTTCTCCTTCGATCGCCGACGCTTACGCAGGCAGTCTAACCCCGGCCTTCCCCCTGGCACACGGGCCTGCCGGACCGCTGCGCCAGGCCGCTGGAGGCCTGCACAAAGAAGAAGCGTGACGCGTGGTTCACTCTTCCATTGAGTTGGGCGGCGGCGCCCCTGTTTGATGGCTTCATTGGGCGGCAGTTGCCGCCACAACCACGCCGTGCAAAGGAATGCCCGTGACTTCAATGACGAGCCGCGTAAAAAGCCCTGTCCGCTGGGACCCGGTCGAGATAGGCGATCCGGTGGAACTCCGAAGGAACGGCCGGGTGGCCTTCAGCGGCGTGGTGGATGACAGGACGGACGACGGCGGCATCGTGTGGGTGACTGCGCCCGCGGGGGGCCGCCGGCTGTTCCACATCGCAGACGGCGTGGACCTGGCAGGGGTGCCGGCATGACGGAGTGCCCCGAGGACTGCCCGTACTGCACCGGGCCCGAGACCGACTGACGGTGCTTGTTCCGGACCGGCTCGGTTGCCGCATGGCATCAGGCAGCCCGCGAGTGCCCGGATCATCACGATCCGGGCATCAAATTGCCGCCAAGGCATGCGGCATCGTTGACGCGGGCAACCGCTACGGCGAAGGTGGTGCCATGAGGTCTCAGATAATTTCCCAGGCGATTGCCCTGACGACGGCGGCCGCAGCGGCAACGCTGCTGCTCACCGCGTGCGCTCCAAGCCAGCCGCAGTCCCAAACCACGACGGCACCCGCCACCGGGCAGGCCAGCCAGTCGCCCACGTCGTCGGCATCCTCGGCCCCGCCGGCGTCCTCCGCACCTGCCACGACGCCTGGCTCCCCCGCCCCTGGCTCCCCCGGCACCACAGCCGCCGGCGCGCCCGGGCTGTGCAAGGCGGCCGGACTCACGGCAGCCACCGATGCCTCCGGCGGCGGCGCGGCGGGCAGCGTCTACATGAAGCTCAACCTCACCAACAAGGGAACCGACCCCTGCATCCTCAAGGGCTTCGCCGGCGTCTCCCTGGTTGCCGACGCCGCCGGCGCCCCGATCGGAGCCCCGGCCACGCGCGACGACTCCGCGGGAGTGGTTGACGTCCTGCTGGCCCCCGGCCAGACCGGCACCGCGGTACTGCGCTACACGCAGGCCGGCAACTACATGGACTGCTCACCGGTGGATGCCGCCGGCTACCGGGTCTACCCGCCCGAGGACACCGACTCCCTGTTCCTCCCGCAGCCCACCAAGGCCTGCAGCAACGCGCAAATCACGCTGCTCTCCATCGGGGCATTCCAACCGGCCTGACCGCGCACGGCCCGGCGAACCTGGCCGCGGCCCGGCACCCACGCCGGGTCGCGGCGGCCGCCGAAACCCGGTGTCGGTGCCTTGGGGCATGATGGAGGCATGAACCAGGAACAGCGTCCTGCCGGCAGCGCTTCCGGCTCCGCTGCGCCCATGGCCCAGTTCAGCCGCGCCACCCGGGACTGGTTCCTGGGCGCCTTTTCCGAAGCAACACCGGCCCAGGCCGGGGCCTGGACTGCCATCTCGTCAGGTTCGCACGCACTGGTGGTGGCACCCACCGGGTCCGGTAAGACCCTCGCCGCCTTCCTGTGGGCCCTGGACCGCCTCCTCGGCACGGAACCGGCGTCTCCTGATCCCGCAGGGGAAACCGCGGCCAAGGGCAAGCGGTCCCGGGCACCCAAACGCAAAACCCGCGTCCTCTACATTTCGCCCCTCAAGGCGTTGGGCGTCGACGTCGAACGCAACCTCCGCTCGCCGCTGATCGGCATCACGCAAACGGCCAAGCGGCTGGGGCTCCCGGCACCGCTGATCACCGTGGGCGTCCGGTCCGGGGACACCCCCGCCGCGGAGCGCCGGTCGCTGCTGAGCAACCCGCCTGACATCCTCATCACCACCCCCGAATCACTGTTCCTCATGCTCACCTCCAAGGCCCGCGAAACCCTCACCGAGGTGGACACCATCATCATCGACGAGGTCCATGCCGTGGCCGGAACCAAGCGCGGCGCCCACCTTGCGGTGTCCCTGGAGCGGCTGGATGCGCTGCTGCCCAAACCTGCGCAGCGCATCGGGCTTTCCGCAACCGTGGAGCCGCGGGAACTCGTGGCGCAGTTCCTGGCCGGTTCGGCCCCCGTGGAGATCGTCGCGCCGCCGGCCAGCAAGAACTGGGACCTCACGGTCTCGGTGCCGGTGGAGGATATGTCGGACCTGCAGGGCGCTGCGGGGGCGTTCGACTCCGGGCCCGCTTCCGGCCTCCAGCCGCAGGCATCCATCTGGCCCCATGTGGAGGAAAAGATCGTTGACCTGGTGCTGGCCAACCAGTCCACCATCGTGTTCGCGAATTCCCGGCGCCTCGCCGAACGCCTCACCGCCCGGCTCAACGAAATCTACGCCGAACGCCAGCTGGTGGCCGTGGGCGGCGGCTGGGACGACGCCGCTCCGGAAGGGCTCGACGCCGGGCCGGGCAGGCCGGGGGGACCGTCGTCGGGCATTCCCGCTTCAACGGCCACGCCCGCGCACATGATGGCGCAAGCGGGCAGTTCCGCCGGCGCGGATCCGGTACTGGCGCGCGCGCACCACGGTTCTGTTTCCAAGGACCAGCGCGCGTTGATCGAGGACGACCTCAAATCGGGGCGGCTGCGGTGCGTGGTGGCCACGTCGTCGCTGGAACTGGGCATCGATATGGGCGCCGTGGACCTGGTGGTGCAGGTCGAATCGCCCCCCTCGGTGGCCAGCGGCCTGCAGCGGGTGGGCCGCGCGGGCCACCAGGTGGGCGAGGTCTCCCAGGGCGTCCTGTTCCCCAAGCACCGGGCGGACCTGGTCCATACGGCCATTACCGTGGAGCGGATGCTGGACGGCAAGATCGAGCGGCTGGCCATCCCGGCCAACCCGCTGGACATCCTGGCCCAGCAGACGGTGGCGGCAACGGCCCTGGGCAGCATCGATGTGGAGGAATGGTTCAGCACCGTGCGCCGTTCCGCTCCGTTCGCGTCCCTTCCCCGCTCCGCGTTCGAGGCCACCCTCGACCTGCTGGCGGGACGGTACCCGTCCGACGAATTCGCCGAGCTCCGCCCGAGGATCATCTGGGACCGGAATGCCGGCACCATCGAGGGCCGTCCCGGCGCGCAGCGGCTGGCCGTCACCTCCGGCGGCACCATCCCGGACCGCGGCCTGTTCGGCGTCTACATCATCGGCACCGAGCAGGAAGGCTCGGCGTCCCCGGCCGAGGACGGCAAGCCGGCGCGCGCGGCCAAGGGCGGCCGGCGCGTGGGCGAACTGGACGAGGAAATGGTCTACGAGTCCCGCGTGGGCGACGTCTTTGCCCTCGGTGCCACCAGCTGGAAGATCGAGGACATCACCCACGACCGCGTCCTGGTCTCCCCCGCGTTTGGCCAGCCCGGCAAGCTGCCGTTCTGGAAGGGTGACTCCTTGGGGCGCCCGGTGGACCTCGGCCGCGCCTTGGGCGCGTTCGTTCGCGAACTGTCTGCGTCCGATCCCGGCCCGGCCACCGAACGGTGCAAAGCCAGCGGCCTGGACGACTTCGCTGCCAACAACCTCATCCAGTACCTCAGCGAGCAGAAGCTGGCCACCGAGGTGGTCCCCAGCGACACCACGCTGGTGGTGGAGCGGTTCCACGACGAACTGGGCGACTGGCGCGTGATCCTGCACAGCCCGTTCGGCATGCCCGTCCACGCACCATGGGCCCTCGCGGTGGGGCAGCGGCTTCATCAGCGGTACGGGCTGGACGGCTCGGCCATGGCGGCCGACGACGGCATCGTCCTGCGGGTGCCCATGATGGAAGACGAACCGCCGGGCGCCGAACTGTTCCTCTTCGACCCGGAGGAACTGGAGCAGATCGTCACCGCCGAGGTGGGCGGCAGCGCCCTCTTCGCCTCGCGCTTCCGCGAGTGTGCGGCCCGCGCCCTGCTGCTGCCCCGGCAGACCCCCGGCAAGCGCCAGCCGCTCTGGCAGCAGCGCCAACGGTCGGCCCAGCTGCTGGACGTGGCCAGGAAGTACCCCACGTTCCCCATCGTGCTCGAAACGGTCCGCGAATGCCTGCAGGACGTCTACGATCTGCCGGCGTTGAAAGACATCGCCGCCTCCGTGGAACGGCGCGAGCTGCGGATTGTGGAGACCACCACCCAACAGCCCTCGCCGTACGCCAAGTCCTTGCTCTTCGGCTATGTCGCCCAGTTCCTCTACGAGGGCGATTCTCCGCTCGCGGAGCGCCGTGCTGCCGCCCTGGCCCTGGACTCCACGCTGCTCAACGAACTGCTTGGCCGGGTGGAGCTGCGCGAACTCCTGGACGCCAAGGTCATTGAGGCCACCGAACGCGAACTGCAGCGGCTGATCCCCGACCGGCGTGCGCGCGGCATGGAGGGAGTAGCCGATCTCCTGCGGCTGCTGGGCCCGCTCGCGCCGGAAGAGGCGGCCGCACGGTTGCAGGGCACGGCCCCCGCGGTTGAGCCCGCCCAAGCCACCCCGGCTGTGGAACCTGCCGAAACCTCTCCGGCGGTTGAGGCCGCCGAAACCGGGCAGACCGACGTCCCCGCCACCGTCGCCGACGCGGCCGCCCACCTTGCCGCCCTCCAGCGGGCCAATCGCGCCATCAAGGTCAACATCGGCGGGTTTGAGCGGTTCGCGGCCGTCGAGGACGCCGCGCGTCTCCGCGACGCCATCGGCGTGCCGCTGCCCATGGGCGTCCCCTTGGCCTTCATCGAGCCCGTTGCCGATCCACTGGGCGACCTCGTGTCCCGGTACGCCAGGACCCACGGCCCCTTCACCGCAGCCGAGGCCGCCACGAGGCTGGGCCTGGGCGTGGCCGTGGTGGGCACGGCGCTGAAACGCCTGGCAGCGGACGGACGCGTCGTGGAAGGGGAATTCCGGCCCCACGCCACCCCGCCCGAGGCCCCGCCGCAGGAGCCGGACGGGCAGGAATCAGTCCCTGCGGGCCAAAGTCAGCCGGCCGCCCTACCGGCACCATCGGGCAGCTCCTCACCTGGCGGGCAGCACGCCGTCGCCAGCGAATGGTGCGACGCCGAGGTGCTGCGCAAGCTCCGCCGCCGCTCCCTGGCCGCGCTGCGCGCCGAAGTGGAACCGGTGGACGCCGCAGCCTATGGGCGCTTCCTGCCGGCCTGGCAGCATGTCAGGACCCCTGGCGGCGGCCGCGGCCAACCCTCACTGCGGGGCCTGGATGGAATCATCACCGCCATCGACCAGCTCTCCGGGGTTCCCGTGCCAGCCTCGGCCTGGGAGCCGCTGGTCCTGGCAAGCCGGGTGTCCAACTACCAGCCCGCCATGCTGGACGAACTCATGGCGGCAGGTGAGGTCCTGTGGTCGGGCGCCGGGTCCTTGCCGGGCAACGACGGCTGGATCAGCCTCCATCTGGCTGACTCCGCGGAGCTGACGCTCAATCCTGCCCCTGACTTTGAACCCGGGGATTCCGGCCGGCGCCTCCTGGACCACTTGCGGAACAACGGGGGCGGGTACTTCTTCCGGCAGCTCACCGAAGTGGCCGGGGGCATGGACGCCGTCCTCAGCGATCAGGAGGTGGTCACTGCGCTGTGGGAACTCGCATGGGCCGGGAGGATTACCGGCGACACGTTCGCACCGGTCCGGTCGCTGATCGCCGGCGGGCATACGGCGCACCGGCAGGTGGCTCGTGCCCCGCGCTCCCGGGCACCGCGGTTGAGCCGGCTGGGCCGCTCCCACGGCACCGGCCTGATGGGCTCCCCCGGGCTTGCCGGCGGACGGTACGGAACCCAGGGCGCCTCCACGCCGGCTACGGCAGCCGGCCGCTGGTCCGCCCTTCCCGAACCCGAACTCGATGCCACCATCCACGCCCGCGCCACCGCTGAGCTCCTGCTGGACCGCTATGGCGTGGTCACCAGGGGCTCGGTCATGGCCGAGCAAATCCTGGGCGGCTTCGGGCTCATGTACAAGGTTTTGGCGCGGCTGGAAGAGGCCGGCCGGTGCCGCCGCGGCTACTTCATCGAACACCTCGGCGCCGCCCAGTTCGCCGTTCCCGCCACCGTGGACCGGCTCCGCTCCTACTCGGAGGACACGCAACTGGCCAAGGCGGAGCCGGTGGCCCTGGCCCTCGCGGCCACCGATCCCGCCAACCCTTTCGGCGCTGCCCTCCCCTGGCCCGCATTGCGGGACGACGCCGGGACCGGGCACCGTCCCGGCCGTAAGGCGGGTGCTCTGGTAGTGCTGGTGGATGGTGCGCTGGTCCTGTACGTGGAACGCGGCGGCAAGACCTTGCTGGCGTTCAGCGATGACGACGCCGTGCTGGCGGCTGCCGGTGCTGCCCTGGTGGGGGTGGTCACCCGGGGAGCCGTGGACAAACTGATCATGGAGAAGGTGAACGGGCAGGGAATCCTCGATACCCCCGTTGCCGCGGCCCTCAGCGCCGCCGGCGCCTACTCCACGCCAAAGGGATTGAGGATCCGTGCCTGAGGGGGATTCCGTCTGGCGGGCCGCCCGTCAACTGCACCAGGCCCTGGCGGGGCAGGCGTTGCTTGCCTCGGATTTCCGCGTTCCGCGGTTTGCCACGCTGAACCTAACCGGGTGGACCGTCGAGGAGGTGGTCCCCCGCGGCAAGCACCTGCTGATGCGGGTGGTGGGCCCGGAGGACAAACGGCTGACCATCCACTCGCACCTGAAAATGGAAGGGGCCTGGCAGGTCTACCCGCCGGGCGGACGATGGCGGAAGCCCGGCTTCACCGCCCGGTGCGTGCTGCGGACGGCCGCTGCCGACGCCGTCGGCTTCTCCCTGGGCATCCTGGAAGTGGTGGCCACAGCGAACGAGGACTCCGTCGTGGGATTCCTGGGCCCGGACCTCCTGGGCCCGGACTGGGACCTGGATGAAGCCGAACGCCGTGTCCGGTCCCGCCCGGAGGTACCAATCGGCGTGGCGTTGCTGGACCAACGGAATCTCGCGGGTATCGGCAACATCTATCGCTGCGAGGCGTGCTTCCTGTCGGGAGTGCATCCCGCTACGCCCGTGGCCGACGTCGTGGATGTGCGGACCATGATGACCGACGCCAAGCAGCTCCTGGAGGTCAACCTGGGACCGGGCCGCCGCGTTACGGTCCTCAATGCCCGGGGCCTCCCCGTGGGGAGGATGGCGGGCAGGCCCGGCTATTGGGTGTACGGCGGGGAACGACGACCATGCCTCAAGTGCGGCACTCCCATCCAGCGCGGCCTCCTGGGCAAGCCCAACGGCGAGGAGGAACGGGACATTTACTTCTGCCCGAAATGCCAGCCGGTGCCGGCCTGACACCAGGATCCGGCCTGGCACCAGCAGGGGTCGCCGGCACTCAGCAGTTGGCGGCAGCCGGTTTGCTTGCCGCTTTCGGCGGCGCTGCAGGAACCATGAAGCGCGGCAGCAGGACATGGACCAAGGGGCCGATGGCCAGCGCATAAACCACCGTGCCCACGCCCACGGAGCCGCCCAGCAGCCACCCGATGGCCAGTACGGTCACCTCAATGAGGGTGCGGGACAGCCTGACGGACCAGCCGGTCCGGCGGGCCAGCCCCGTCATCAGCCCGTCCCGTGCGCCGGGCCCGAAGCGTGCCCCGATGTAGCAGGCGGAGGCAATGCCGTTCAGCACGATGGCCCCGCCGAGGAGGCCGATCTGGCCGGCCAGGGGGGACACCGGCGGGATCAGCGCCAGGCCGATGTCCGCAAACACTCCCACCAGCACAGCGTTGCACAGGGTGCCGAAGCCTGGCCACTGGCGCAGCGGAATCCAGAGGAGCAGCACCAGGAAACTCACCACGATGACCACCACGCCGATGCTCAGGCCGGTCCGGTTGGACACGCCCTGATGGAACACATCCCAGGGGTCCAGGCCCAGGCCGGCGCGGATGAACATGGCCAGCGAAATGCCGTACATGGCCAGGCCGGTGAAGAGTTGGAGGAGTCTGCGGGTCATCATGAAGACAACCATTCCACGCAACTGGCATTGGAATACATAGCCAGTTTGAGATACTGGCTCTATGGCTGTCCTCACTCCGCAGGCTTTGTCCCGCCTCCTTGGCCCGTGGAACAGTGGTACCGGGCCTGCCTACCGCGAGCTGGCTGACGTAGTGCGGCTCCTGATCCTGGACGGCCGAATTGCACTGGATACCGCGTTGCCCAGCGAGCGCTCGCTCAGCTCGGTCCTTGGGGTCAGCCGGACAACCGTCACGGCGGCGTATTCCACCCTCCGGGACCAGGGCTTCCTGACCACCGGCCAGGGCAGCCGTGGCAAAACCCGCATCCCCGAGCTGACCCCGTCCGGGCCTGCGCTTTTCGGCCCGCACCCCCTATCCGCCTCCCCGCTGGCGGCGCCGGGCCTGACCGCCCCCCAAGGGCTGATCGATCTGGCCTATTCCGCGCTGCCGGCCAGCGGCGAAGTGGTGCACCGGGCCTTTGCCGCGGCCCTGACGGAGCTCCCGGCCCTGCTGCCCGGGTTTGGCTACGACGCCTTGGGCCTGCTGCCGTTGCGCCAGGCGGTTGCGGACCGGTACACGGCGGCCGGTATGCCGACGCAGCCGGGGCAGGTCATGGTCACGTCCGGAGCCCAGCACGCCTTGACCATCATCATCCGGACGCTGGCGGACCGGCAGGACAGGATCCTGGTGGAGCACCCCAGCTATCCCCATGCACTGGATGCCATCCGTTCCGCCCGGTGCCGGCCCGTCCCGGTGGCCTTCGCCGAGTCCGGTTGGGACCTGCCGGCCCTGGAATCGGCCTTGGTCCAGCAACGGCCCAAGCTTGCCTACCTGGTGCCGGACTTCCACAACCCCACTGGCATGATCATGCCTGACGAACAGCGGCGCCTGCTGGCCCGCGCGGCGGCGGCATCCGGAACGGTGCTGGTGGCGGATGAAACGCTGCGTGACCTCAACCTCGACGGCGTTGCCACCACTCCGCTGGCCGGCTTCGGCAGCGGAGTCGTATCGATCGGCTCGCTGAGCAAGTCGCATTGGGGCGGCCTGCGCACCGGGTGGATCCGTGCCTCCGAACCGATGATCCAGCGCTTCGCCGCCGCGCGCACCACGCTGGACCTGGGCGGCCCCGTCATGGAGCAGCTGGCCGCAGCCCACCTGGTGCGCGCACTTGAGGAGCCGCTGCCCGCACTGTTGCAGACGCTGCGGGGCAACCGCTCAACCCTGCTCGGCCTGCTCGCGGAACACCTGCCGACGTGGCAGACGGTGCCCCCGGCCGGCGGACTCTCGGTCTGGTGCAGGCTTCCTGCCCCCATCAGTACCGCGCTCACGGTCCTGGCACCGGAATTCGGCATCAGGCTCGCGGCCGGCCCCCGGTTCGGGATCGGCGGCGCCTTTGAACGCAACCTGCGCCTGCCGTTCACCCTCGCACCGGACAAGCTGGAGGCGGCGGTGCGGGGGCTCCGTGCTGCCCAGGACCGGCTGGATGCCGCTCCCCAGCTGCGCCGGTCACTGACCCATGCCCCCGCCGTCGCCATCGCCTGACCCGGCCGCCGAAACCGCCGGAGGTGTGCGTAACCGCCGGAGCGGCACGGCGATCCCGCACCGTTCCGGCGATTCGGGCGCCAAACGGGAGTCCGTGGCTACGCGTACACGTGTTCCAGGAACCCGCCCCACGCCTTGGCCGTGGTCTCGGAGTCGCCGGCGCCACTGAAATCGTGCACCGTCATGCCCACCGGGGCGCCGAAGGCGTTGCGGCCGAAGAAACGGTACAAGGCGTCCCGGGTACGCAGGCCCAGGAAGTGCTCATTCGAGAAGTCCACCTCGCCCGCCAGCCGCCCCAGGGCGTCGAGCTCCACGTCAAAACTGTTTCCCTGCCCGGCGCTTCCCAGACCCAGCGCCTCCCGCAAGCGGGCGAACCCGTCCGGTGCCTGCGAGGACGGGGGAGCCTGAATGTCGGTGAACACCACGGGACGGCCGTCGAAGTACTGCAGGTATTGGCCCAGCGTGTGCAGGTAGAACTCGGTGTGGCGGCTGGCGCCGTCGTACTGTTCATCCCAGTTGTCGGCGAAGATGCCGCTGTGGACGTAGTGCAGTCGTGCGCGGCCGCCGTCCAGTGGCTCCAGGACGTGTTCCAGCTGGTTGAACCAGCCGTCCGGGCCCTCCATCCTGGACACCAGGTGGCTCGGGTACTCTTCCACGGTCCTGACGGCGGGCCACTGGTCCGTGGGGAACATCCAGGCCGGGGTTCCCGCGGTGACGGCTTCCCACACCCGCTCGGGGGTGCCGGGAAGGTCAGAGTCGTGGACGATTTCGAAGGTGCGCTTGGTGTTCATTTGTCCTGTTCCTTGCCTGGAGTGGATTCGTTGGTTGCCTTGGGGGCACTGGTTTCTTTGAGGACCGGGTGCAGGGCCACGACGAGCCGGTGCCGCCGCCCCTGTGGTGAACCGGCGTCGTGGTACTTGTCCACCAGCCGGGTGACCTCCACGCCGAGTTCCTCGGCGAAGGCGGCCCGTTCGGCGGCGGTGCGGAAGGTAATCTCGCCGTCGATGGCGAACGTGGCCAATTTCTGCCGGGAAGCGGCGGCGCCGGCTATCAGCTTTCCCACTTCCCGGACCATCCGGCCGGCGAGCGCCAGCAGCCAGAATGCGGAGAACCGGTCGGAGAACCGGCGCGGATCCGGCGAGATCGAGGCCAGCGCGGACGGTGAGATCAGGTAGGAAGCCGCGGTGGCCTGGAGCACGCGTTCAGTGACGTTCCCTTTGCGGCGCTCCTCCACCAGCTCCACCAGGCCATGCCGCTCCAGCGCTTTGAGGTGGTAGTTGACCTTCTGCCTGGGCAGGCCCACCCGGACCGCCAGCTGCGTTGCGGAGCCGGGCCGGGCCAGCTCCCGCAGGATGCTGGTGCGGATGGGGTCCAGCGACGCTTCGGCCGCGGCCGGGTCCTCGATGACTGCAATTTCCTGCATGCCACCATTCTCGCTACCGACAACTTTTATTGTCAAGAATGTTTTTATCGTCGGAGCGTGGTCAGGGTTCGGCGCGATCCCGTCCCGGATAGCCAGCCGTGAGCCCCCGGTAGAATAGGGCGGTGATGCAATCCCCCCTCCCCGTGCGCGACGGCGTCAACGCCACCCGCCTGCGCCTCCCGGACGAGGGCCCCTGGGACACCGCGATGGACTACATGATGCACCGCTGGGGGCACATCGATCCGCAGGGCATCGAGGACCGGTTCGACGCCGGCGAGATCGTGGGCGAGGGCGGCATCCCCCTGGACCGCAGCACCCCGCTCCAGGACCACACCTTCATCTGGTACTACCGCACCCTGCCGCCGGAGACCCGGCTGCCCGTGGAACTGAGCATCCTGCACCAGGACGAGCACCTGCTGGTGGTGGACAAACCGCACTTCCTCCCCACCACCCCGGGCGGCACCTACATCCAGGAGTCCGCCCTGGTCCGGCTGCGGAACCAACTGGACCTGCCGGACCTGATTCCCATGCACCGGCTGGACCGCATGACCGCCGGTGTCCTGCTCTTCTCCACCAACCCGCAGACCCGGGGCAAGTACCAGGTGCTGTTCGAGAAGCGGCAGGTGCAGAAGGAGTACGAGTGCGTCTCCGCCGCGGAGCCCGCGCCGGGACATCCCGCCGTCGAATTTCCCGTGGTGGTCCGCAACCGGATGACCAAGTCGCGCAGCTACCTGCTGGCGGAAGTCATTGACGGCGAGCCGAACGCGGAAACCAGGATCGAGCAGCTGGAAACGTTCGACGACGGCGGCCCGGCAGGTGCCTCCGGCAGCGGCACCAGCAGGCGCCGCCTTGCCAAGTACCGGCTGGAACCGCACACCGGCAAGACCCACCAGCTGCGGGTGCACATGGCCTCGCTGGGACTGGGGATCGTCAACGACGCCTTCTACCCTGACCTGCTGGACAAGGCCCCGGACGACTACGCCAAACCCCTGCAGCTGCTGGCCCGCGGCATCCGGTTCGTGGATCCGATCTCCGGCCGGCCCGTGGAGTACCGCAGCGCCCTGGACCTCAGCGAGGCTGTCCGAGCACGTCCCTGAACACCTCTTCAACCCCGGGCGTGTGGAGCACGAACTCCACCACTCGTAGGTCGCTGGCCGGGTGCAGGGCCTCGAATCCGGCCAAGGCGTCGAGGGCTGCCCGCGCGACGGTATCCGCAGCCCAGCCGTAGGCGCCCGCCCCCACCGCCGGGAACGCCAGTCCGCGGGCACCCAGGGAGTCGGCCAGCCGCAGGCTTTCGCTGAAGCAGGACACCAGGAGGGCCCGGTTGGTCTGCCCCGCATGCCGGTTTGGGCCCACCGTGTGGATGACCCAGCGGGCAGGCAACCGGAACCCGGCCGTTGCGACGGCGGCGCCGGTCTGCAGTCCGTGCGGGAGGTCCGTTGCCCGCAACTGGCGGCACGCAGCCAACAGTTCCGGACCGGCCGCCCGGTGCAGCGCCCCTTCCACTCCCCCGCCGCCAAGCAGCGACGAATTCGCGGCATTGACCACCGCATCCACCCGCCGCTGCGTAATGTCGCCCCGCAAAACCGTGATCCGCATGCCGCCAGTTTCCCACTCCACCGCGCGGTCCGGGCACGGGCGGCCGCGGCGGAATCCCTCCCCGGCAGGGTGCCCGTCACGGGCACCGCCGGCCCGGCAAAAGTGCGGTACCTTGTGGCAATGGACTTCGGCAGCGCTGACGGCTGGGGGGCGGCCCTCTACTTCTGGGTCATCCCGCTGGTGATCGGCGACGCCATTTTCCCGCCCATCCCCTCGGAGATGGTGGTAATTACCGGCGGCGCATTGTCCGCGGATGGCCGGGCCAACGTGTTCCTCGTCCTGGTGCTCGCCGCCCTGGCATCCTGGATTGGCGACATGGTGGTGTTCCACCTGTTCCGCCGGCGGCTCAGCCACGTGCTGGACCGCTGGAAATGGGGCCGCCGGGTGCACGCCGGCATCCATGCGGCACTGGCAAAGGCCGGACGGTCGTCCACCTATGGCACCATCATCGGCGCCCGGTTCATCCCCGGCGGCCGGCTGGCAACCTCGGCAGCGTCAGGTGTCGCAAACGTCTCGGTGCGCGGCTTCGGACTGTGCGCCGGGCTGGGGGCGGTCCTTTGGGCCTGCTGGCTCGTCGGGCTGGGCTACTTCACGGGGTCAACCACCAGGCTGCCATTCTGGGCCAGTTCCCTCATCGGGGTGGCGGTGGGCCTGGTGATCGGCGCCATCGTGGGGCTGATCGTCACCCGCCGGCGCGGCGACAGGTCCCCAGTCGAGGACGAGCCCATTCCGGACGCAGGCTAGACGGGCAGCCACTTGCCGCGGCTGCGCCGCAGCACGCTCAGGGCACCTGTCAGCGCAACGCGTTCGACGGCGTCGCGCATCATGTTTGCCGACTCCAACGCCTGCTGGTTCTCACCGGTGTATTCGGTGGCTTCCACGAGGAACCGAAGGTTGAGTTGCGGCACCCCGCCGGCAATCTGCAGCTGGTGCGCCTCCACGTGGTGGCGGGTGCCCAGCGCCTCCACGGCGGCGTCCATGACGGACTCCGGCGGATTCCCTGGCCGCAGCCCGGTGATCTTGAGGCGGGTCTGGAAGGAAGGCATGCCCTCCACCCTATCCAAGCCCCCGCTCACATCCTGCAGCCATAACACCAACGCCCGCTCACTCTCTTCAGAAGAGTGAGCGGGCGTTGGGGTTCGAGCGGCAAAACGTGAGCGCGCGTCGGAAGAAAAGCCGCCGGAAGTGAGCGGGCGTTTCTAGCCGGTGTTGCGCAGGCCCGCGGCAACACCGTTGACGGTGATGAGCATGGCCCGCTGGAGGCGCTCGTCGATCTCGGCGCCGCTGATTTCCGCCTCGGTCCGGATACGGCGCATCAGCTCAACCTGCAGGTAGCTGATGGGATCCAGGTACTGGTCGCGGATCTCCAGGGAACGCTTCAGCGTGGGCTGGGCGTCCAGGAGGATGTCCTCGCCGGTGAGCTTGCGGACCTCGGCCACCGTGAGCTCGTACTCCTCCCGGATGGTGCGGAACAGGTGGTGCAGTTCCTCCGGGACCAGGGTGGACACGTAGTAGCCGGCGATGTCCATGTCCGTCTTGGCCAGGGTCATCTCCACGTTGGAGAGCACGGACCGGAAGAAATTCCAGTGGTCCATCATCTCCACCAGCTGGGCGGAGTGCCCGGCTTCCCGGGCAGCCTTGAGCCCCGAGCCCACGCCGAACCAGCCCGGCACGATCTGCCGCGACTGCGTCCAGCCGAACACCCACGGGATGGCGCGCAGTCCGCCGAGGCCTGCGCCCGAATCCGGACGCTTGGACGGGCGGGAGCCGATATTGAGCGACCCGAGCTGCTCCACCGGGGTGGACGCCATGAAGTAGGCAGGCAGGTCCGGGTGGTCGATCAGCTTGCGGTAGCGGTCGAACGCGGCATCCGAGATGGATTCCATGACGTGTCCGTAACGCTCCCGCTGGTCCTCCGAGGTCCGGGGGTTGCGGTGCAGGGCCGAACCCTGCAGCACCGCGGCCAGCGAGAGTTCCAAGTTCTCCCGGGCAAGTTCGGGCAGGGAGTATTTGTCCGAGATGACCTCGCCCTGTTCCGTGAACTTGATCTCGCCTTCCAGGACGCCGTTGGGCTGGGCCAGGATGGCGTCATAGGTGGGTCCGCCGCCACGGCCCACGGAACCGCCGCGGCCGTGGAACAGACGGACGCGGACGCCGTGCTTGGCCGCGATATCGCGCAGCTTGCGCTGGGTCTTGTGGATCTCCCACTGGCTGGTCATGACGCCGGATTCCTTGTTCGAATCCGAGTAGCCCAGCATCACTTCCTGGACGTCCCCGCGCAGCCGCACCAGTTCCCGGTAGGAGGGATCGGACAGCAGCTGGTCGACAATCTCGGCCGAGGCGCGCAGCTCCTCCACCGTTTCCAGCAGCGGCGCGAAGCCAAGCTTGGCGTAGGGCTTGTCGCCGAACAGGTTCACCAGGCCGGCTTCGCGGGCCAGGACGGCGGCGGCGAGGACATCGTCGGCGCCGCGGGTCATGGAGATGATGTAGGTTTCGATGACGTCCGGGCCGTACATGCGCAGGGCGCGGCGGATCTCACGGAAGACGTCGTACGTGCCGTCGGCGGCGCCGTCGAGCTTGATCGGGTGGCCGGAGAGCGGACGGCGGGATGCCAGCTCGGAGCCCAGCACCTCGAAACGTTCCTCCCGGCTCAGCTCCGCGTAGCGCAGCCCGGGGCCGCCGATCCGGTCCATCAGCTGCCCGACGGCGTCATGGTGGTGGTCGGCGTGTTCGCGGATGTCCAGCGTGGCCAAGTGCAGCCCGAACGAGGCGATGGCGCGGCGCACCCGGGCCAGCGAGCCGTCTGCGGCCAGGGCTGCCGAGTGGTTGCGGAGCGAGAGCTCCAGCAGCTGCAGGTCGGCCATGAGTTCATCGGTGGCGTTGTAGTCGCGCCCGTGCTCGTGGTTCGAATTGACGGCCACCCGCTTGCCCGTGTTGATGAGCTTGGCCTTGATGCAGGTGAGCTTCAGCCGGTAGGGCTCCTGCCCGTTCAGTTCCAGGACCCGCTTGTCCAGGCCCGGCAGGTTCTTCAGGTCCGTATCGATGGATTCGAGCAGCGCCCGGTCGGCACCGGCCAAGGCCGTGGAGTTGGACAGGACGGAGATCAGTTCATCGATCATGCCGATGCTGATGCGGATGGCGCTCTGGTTTTGGATCTGCAGGATCTCCCGGGTCACGGCCGCTGTGACGTTCGGGTTGCCGTCGCGGTCCCCGCCAATCCAGGAACCGAACCGGATGGGCGCGTCCTTGGCAGCCAGGCTGACGCCGTGTTCGCCCAGGAGGTCGGCGAGTTCGGACAGCATGTGCGGCATGGCGTCGGTGAGGATGCCGCCCAGGTAGTAGATGGCGTTGCGGGCCTCATCCACGGGCGTGGGCCGCACCTGGCGCAGTTCGTCGGTCTGCCACATCTGGTCGATGATCTCGGCCAACTGCCGGTCCTGCCGGCGCCGCGCCGTGGACCCCTCGGCCGTGGACCGGGACAGGACGTCGGAGATCTTGCGGATCTTGTCCAGGACCGAACGGCGGGACGCTTCGGTGGGGTGTGCGGTGAAGATTGGGCGGACGTCCAGGCCGTTGACCACTTCCTGCAGGACGTCCGGGCCCGCCTGCGCGGCGATGTCCGCCACCGTCTTGGCCAGCCAGCCATCCTTTTCCGCCCGGTTGCGCAGGCCGCGGACCCGGTGGACCTGCTCGGCGGCGTTGGCCAGGTGGAAGTAGAACGCGAAGGCACGCACCAGGTCTGTTGCCTGCTCGATCGGCAGGGAGCCGAGCAGCTCGCGGACCTGGGCGACGACGTCGTGCGCGCTCCAGGGGCCGGTGGCATCCGCGCCGCCACGCGCCGCCTCCTTGGATTCCTTGGTCAGCAGCCGGACCTGTTCCACGAGGTCCAGGAGTTCGGGCCCGTGCTGGCGGACCAGTGATTCGCCGAGGAGGGTGGAAACACGGCGGACGTCTGCCCTCAGTTCGGAGGCCAGGTCTGTTTCGGGATGTGCGGCAGTGTGAGCCATGGAAGCTATCTTTCGAGGGTTTCGGACTTGGCTCGTACACTGCGCTGGATACTGTGAGCCACGTTACTAGCTAAAGATGCTACCCCCGGTCCGGCGCCACAGTGGAATCTGTCTCAAAAGATGTCGCCACCGGCGGAATGAACACGAAATACCGGTGGTTGTAGCGTGGGCAGAAGCAACCGGAAGGAACCATGTCCACCACCACCGCAGCCAGGTTCGAGCGCTGGCAGCGCTTCCGCACCAATCGGAACAAGGCGCTTGCAGCCCCGCACGGCTGGCTCACCCTCACCTCTTTCCAGTGGCTCGAAGACTCACCGGCCGGCGTCGATCTCGCCCCGGGCCTTTGGTCCGTGGACGGCACGACGGCGGTGCTCACCGCGGTCCCGGCGGACGGGCTCACGCTGGTGGAGACGGGCGAAAAGGTGGACGGCACCGTGTCCGCTGTCCTTGCGGACGAGGAGTCGCTGATGTGGGTCCGGTTCGGCGGCCCGGACGGGAACCAGGTGGTGGTGGAACTGGCGATGCGCGGTGGAAAATACGCGATCCGCACCCGGGACTCGGCGTCGCCGGTGTTCACCGAGTTCGACGGCGTCCCCACCTATCCGTACACCCCGGAGTGGGAAGTCACCGGCCGGTTCGTGCCCTACCCTGAGCCGGTGGACGTACCGATCGGAACCGCCAACCCGCTGGTTGACGGCGTGCACCGCAGCGTGGGTGAGGTGGTCTTCGGCCTCCCCGGCAGCAGCCACGAGTTCCGGCTGCAGGCCGAGGAGGAGAAACTGGGCGCCCTGACCGTCACCTTCCACGACGAAACGAATGGCGACACCACGGACGACTGGCGGAAGCTCTCGCTGGCCCGGCCCCGCCCGGACGGCTCCGTGGTGCTGGACTTCAACCGTGCCATCAACTATCCCAGCGCCTTCACGCCCTACGGCACGTGCCCGATGCCGGTCAGGAACAACAGCCTGGATATCCGCGTGGAGGCAGGCGAGAAGCAGCCCTACCCGGGTGCGTGACCGGTTTCGACAGGCTCAACCACCGAAGACAGGCTCAACCACCAAAGGCTGACACCCCGGTGATGGCCCGGCCCACGATCAGGGTGTTTACCTCGAACGAGCCCTCGTAGGTGTAGATGGCCTCGGCGTCGGCGAAGATCTTGGCCATCCGGTAGTCGGTGACAATGCCGTTCCCGCCCAGGATGGACCGGCCCAGCGCCACGGTTTCGCGCATCCGGGCGCTGAGGTACGACTTGGCCAGGGCCACTTGGGGCATGCCCGCGGCGCCCTGGTCCTGGAGCCTGGCGATCCCGGCCATCATCCCCATGCTGGCCACGGTGTTGCCCAGCATGGTCACCAGCTGTTGCTGGATCAGCTGGAAGTGTGCCAGCGGCCGGCCGAACTGGTGCCGCTCCACGGCGTACTGACGGGCTACGTCGAACGCCGCCAGCTGCTGGCCCACCGTCTGCCAGGCCACCATGATCCGCGAACTGCGCAGCAACTCCTTGGTGTCCTCGAAGCTGCTGATGCCGCCGAAACGGTCCGCCTCCGCCACCCGCACGTCGCGGAAGACGATGTCCGCGTTCTGGACGGTCCGCAGCGCGATCTTGTTCTCGATCCGGCTCCGGCTGACGCCCGGCAGGCCCGCGTCCACGATGAAGCCCCGGACCGAACCGTCGGCTTCGTCCCGCGCCCAGACCAGCATGTAGTCGCAGAACGTCCCGTTGCCGATCCAGCGTTTGGCGCCGTTGAGCACCCAGGTGTCGCCGGCGTCGTCCGCTTCGCCGGTGCCGGAGGAAATCCGCCGGGCACGTGTCTCCATGCCGCCGGCGACGTCGGAGCCGTGCAGGGGTTCGGTGAGGGCGAAGGCACCGGTGATCCGCAGGTCCGAGGCGTCGGCCAGCAGCCTGCGCTTCTGGTCCGCCGAGCCGAACGCGTGCAGGGATTCGACGAAGAGGTCGTGGTGGACCAGGAAGAACGTGGCCAGGGATGTATCCACGCGGGTCATCTCCGCGATGACCAGTCCGGCGAACAGGTTGCTGTAGCCGCGGTGTGCCGGCGTGCTCAGCTCCAGGGCGGCGAGCTTGGGCAGGATGTGGGCAGGGAACTCGGCCTTGTTCCACCAGTCCCCGGCGTAGGGCGCCACGTCGGCCGCCAGGAAGTCCCGCAGCTCCGCCAGCTTGTCCCGTTCAGCCTGGCCCAGCATGGATTCGACAGCGAAGAAGTCCGCCGCCGGCAGGTCCGTGATGTCCGGAGCGCTCATCGCGGCCCCATCCGGATGGCGCCGTCCAGGCGGATGGTTTCCCCGTTCAGCATGGCGTTGTCCACGATGTGCGCCACCAGGTTGGCGTATTCCGCCGGCTTCCCCAGCCGGGACGGGTGCGGTACCTGCGCGCCCAGCGAGTCCTGGGCTTCCTGCGGCAGGCCGGCCATCATGGGCGTCTCGAAAATGCCTGGAGCGATAGTGACCACCCGGACCAGCGAACGCGCCAGTTCCCGGGCGATGGGCAGCGTCATGGCGGCCACGGCCCCCTTGGAGGCTGAGTAGGCGGGCTGGCCGATCTGCCCTTCGAAGGCGGCCACGGATGCCGTGTTGATGATGACGCCGCGCTCCGGGCCGCCCAGCCGGGTGGCCACGGGCTCGGTGGCCACCATGGCCTCGGCCGCCAGCCGCAGCACGTTGAAGGTACCAATCAGGTTGACCTGGACGACGCGGCTGAACGCTTCCAGCGGCAGGACGCCATCGCGGCCCAGCACCTTGCCGGGGGTGGCAATTCCTGCGCAGTTCACCACGATCCGCAGCGGGCCCATCCCGCCGGCTGTTGCGACGGCGGCCCGCACCTCGGCCTCGCTGGTCACGTCCGCGGGGGTGAAGACGGCGGACTGGCCGGCTTGGGCACGACCGTTGAGTTCGTCCGCCGCCGCCTGGCCGTCCGAGGAGGCGAGGTCCAGGAGCACCACCGAGGCGCCGTCGTCGAACAACCTGCGTGCGGTGGCCGCTCCCAGCCCGGAGGCCCCGCCTGTGACCAGGGCGACGCTGCCTTTGATGTCCATACATCCTCCTTGATGCGCGTGCCCCCGGCCGCGGCGCGGCCTCGAGCAACAGTTAATGAATGTTAACTGAAATTCGGCGCCGCCGCACTCATCCCGAGGGGCCAAGGATCCGGTACCGCAGCTAGGGTGGACGGCATGACCTCCAGCAGCACCGCCTCGACCACCTGGCAGGACCGGGCGGACCACGCGGCCCGCTCCGTGACCGGGCTGTTCGGCCGGAACCTGTTGTTCCTGCCCGGAACCCACCTCGCCGCCGTGGTGTGGCAGGGCAGGCACCCGGCCGGGAAGGGCGCGCCCGATGCGGGGCAAGAACCCGCCAGGCCACGGCGGCAGCGTTGGCTCGCCGCACTCCGCCGTGCAAGGCCCGCCGCGGGACTGCTGCTCCCGTGGCACTACTGGTGGCAGGCGCATTACGTGGACTGCCTGGTGGACACCGGCCTGCGCGAGCTTGCCGGCGGAGCCACCCCCGCGGCGCGGTTCAACGGGCCGGATCAGCCCAGCGCAGGGCACCTGGCCTCACGGCTGGTCACCGGCATGAGGCTGCGCAATGCCCTGACGGTCGTGAACAGCTACTACGACGACATGGCGTGGCTGGCCCTGGCGACCCTGCGGCTGGACAGGCTGGCCGCAGAAACGCAGCGGCCGGGACGCCGGCGAAACGCCCGGGTACGTTCCGCACTGGCCCTGCAGTTCGATTCCGCGTGCACCAGCGATTTGGGCGGGGGGACGTTCTGGAGCAAGCAGCGTGACTTCAAGAACACCCCGGCCACGGCACCCGTGGCGCTGTTCTATGCCCGCACCGGCCGGCGCGGCACGGCACAGTCGCTGCTGGACTGGCTGGACGCCACCCTCTTCGACCAGGACCAGGGACTCTACCTCGACGGTGCACGGCTGGGTCCTGCCGGGGACGTGCTGGTGGAACGGTCGCTGTACACCTACAACCAAGGCCCGGTCCTGGGTGCCCTCCTGGAACTGGGCGGCGACGTCAACCTTGCCCGGGCGGCCGCCCTGGTGGACTCGGTGCAGCGGCTGCTGACCGTCCCGGCCGGCAGCGGCAACGCTGCGGGCGGCACGGTGCTGCGCTGCGAAGGGACGGGCGACGGCGGCCTCTTCACCGGGATCCTGTGCCGGTACCTGGCGCTTGCGGCGGCAGACCCGCGGCTACCTGGGGCTGCCCGCGCTGCGGCGGCTGCGCTGGTGCTGGACACCGCCGAGGCGTTCTGGGCCGGGCGGCGGCCGGTGGGCGCCGGTGAAGCAAAGGCACCCCTGGCCGGCAGGAGCATCTTCTCCGTGCACGCCGGCCAACCCGCGGACCGGACCTATCCGCCGGGCGCCCCGGTGGAGCTCGCCACCCAACTGCAGGCCTGGATGACGCTGGAGGCGGCGGCCACGGTGCTGTCCGCCGGCCCCGCTGCCGTTCCCCCGCCGGCCACCTGACTGGCACGGCCGGCCAAACCGGCGGGGGCTGCGCTCAGCGGATGCCGGACAGCGGCGTGACCGTGCCGGCTTTGAGCGTCAGGGGCGCGTCGGCGGCGAGCCGGACCTCTTTCGGGCCTGCGGGCGGGAACATGAGGGACGTCAGGGACTGGCCGTCCACGAAGACCTCCACGGAGGAATGGTCCACGTACGCGGTCAGCTGCACGGTCCCGCCGCCGGGGCGCGCCTCCACCGAGCGGGCCTGGCGGTACTCGCCGCTGCCCTCGGAGGGCTCCTTGCCCTGGCCGCCGGCCACGGCGTCCCCGTCCCGGGTGATGAAGGCCCGGCCGGCGGCGAAGTCGTAGCCGATGGTGGCGTAGGTGGTGCCGCCGCTTTGCAGGACGAGGGTGGCCTTCCCGGTGCCGTCCGAGGGCTTTTCCAGCTCGACGTCGGCCTTGAACGCTCCGCTGTCCGGGATGGGAAGGGTACGGCCATCCTCGAGCGGGCCGCCGGGCACCTGGGCAGGCGTCCCTTCCAAGGATTTGAGCGCAGGGGTGGGCGATTGCACCAGGGCGGGGCGGCCCGCACCGGACGTGAGCCGGATGTCACGAACCACCGAAGCGGCCCCGAACCAGCCGCCGGTGGGCAACTGCCGGGCATAGGCCCAATTGTTCATCCAGCCGATAACGTGCCGGGAGGCCTTCCGCTGGCCATCGCTTTGACGCGGATCATCCCAGGTGACTGCCGCGTAGAAGTCCGCCCCGCCGTCGAGCCACTGGTGGCCGCCGTCAGCCTTGAAGGCCTTGCCGTCGAACCCGCCGGTCCAGTAGGCCACGCCGGTGGTGCGGCCCTCCCCGGAACCGTTGGCGCTCGCGGCCAGGACCCAGGTTCGTTTGGCGGGGTCGCCGTCGATGTCCATTTGGAAGAAGTCCGGGCATTCCAGGATTCCCAGCCCGTCCTGCTCAAATCCGGACACGTAGGTCCACCGCTTGAGGTCGGGGGAGGTATAGAACCCGATCTTGTGGCCCTCGGCGAGGAGCATCAGCCACTGGTGGTTGGCGTCGTCGCGGACAATGCGCGGGTCCCGCCAGTGCTCGGCGCCGGGGTTTTCCATCACCGGGTTCTGTCCATAGCTCTGGAAGCTGTAGCCCTGGTCCGTGGAGTAGAAGAGGGACTGGCGCTGCACGCCGTCGAGCTGCTGGGTGAGCACCGCGATGACCGCCCCCTTGCCAAAGCCCGCGGTGCCTTCCGTGTCCACCACGGCGGAGCCGGTCTCGATGTCCCCCAGGCCGTTGCGGAACTTCGGGATGGCCACGCCTTCGTTCTTCCAGTGCACCAGGTCCGTGCTGGTGGCGTGGAACCACTCAGTGCCGTTCCCCTCCGGATAGTCGGCGTTGTAGAGGTAGTAGTAGTGCCATAGGCCGTCCAGGAAGAAGGGCCGCTGGGGATCGTTCATCCAGCGCTGGTCCGGGGTGAGGTGGTAGGCAGGCCGGTAGCTGGTTTGGTCAGCCGGTGGCGCCTGCGGGCCTGGGGGTGCCGTGGATGCTGGGGGTGCCGTGGATGCCGTACCGCCGTGCTGTCCTTCGGCCGTCCGGGTGTTCCCGGCGATCACCAGGGACGCCACCACCAGGAGCACGGCCAAGGCCGCGGCCGCCCACAGAAGGGGCCGGCGCCGAAGGGCGGCATACGGCGGTCCGAAAATTTTGGGGAGCATGGGGTCATCGATCCGTCGCTGAACGCACAAGTGCCGTCCCCCGGGTCGGGGAACGGCACCAGCGCAAGTGAATCGTCAATTTTACCCGGCAGGCCGCACGGAGCCGAATCCGGCGCGTCATGCGGCCGCCGCTACTGGTCCCGGCCTGCGGGGCGCTTCTTCTGCGGATACGGAGTCTCCCCCCGTGCCAGCATCTCGACGAAGCCGGCGATCCGGCGTTCCCGGGTGGCTGCCTGCTTGGCCGTGTTGGTCCGGAACACCAGGGCGAACAGGTTGGTCTTGGTCAGGACATCGAACATGTCCTGTGCGGCCGGGTTCGCGGCGATCGCTGCCGCAAGGTCGGGGGGAACCTCCACGTCGGCCTGCCCGCCGTAGGCCGCTTCCCAGCGGCCGTCCGCCTTGGCCGCGGCAACTGCCGCCCTGCCGGCGTCGGTCATTTTTCCCGCTTCCTCCAGCCGGGAGATATGCCCAACGTTGCGGGCCGACCAGATGCTGCGGGGACGCCGCGGCGTCCACCGCTGGAACGAGCTTTCATCATCGCGGCGCCGGAGCTGCCCGTCGATCCAGCCAAAGCACAGCGCCTCATCCAAGGCCGCCGGATAGTCAAGGCCGGTCACCGTGCCGCCCTTCTTGTGCAGCACCAGCCAGACGCCGGGGCTGGTGCCGTGGTTCTCTTCCAGCCAGGCACGCCAGGCGGCGGCGTCGGGCACCAACAGTTCCTCGAGGTCATCGGCCATGGCCCCATTCTGCCGGGAAAATGCCGTGCCACAAGCCCCACTGCGCACCGGCCGGGCACGTGGCATTATGGCCTTACAGCCGTACGCCACCCACCACCTAGGACAGCGCCATGCTCCGAGTCCGCCCCGTCCATTTCACGTCCCGCACCGAGTCCTGGGCGCAGCTCCTCACCGCACTGGGGATGGTGAGGACGGAGGGCGACGGCGGGTGGCAGGTTTTCGATTCGGCGTCGGGCCGCCTGGCGCTGCACGACGCCGAGGCCGGTTCGGACCGCGACGGCCGCACCGTGTTTGCCGTGGAGGTGGGCGACGTCGCCGAATTCGCCCGCCGCACCAACGCCTCGGCACAGGACGAGGCAACCGAGCCGGCCGAACTGGTCACCGCCGACCACGGCGAAGCCTGCCGCATCAGCGCGCCGGACGGCTTCAGCTTCCTGGCCGACAAGGCCGTCCACGGCGCCCAGTGCGCCGATGCCGACCCCGCCCTGGCCGTCGTCGGCGTCTGGTACACCGCAGATCCGGAAGCCGCCGTCCGCAGCATGCTGCATATCGGTGCGCGGCCACGGCCCGTTCCCGACGACGACGAAACCGCGGACTTCACGGCCAAGAACGGCGGCGTCCTGCTGGTTCGGGCGGCGTCCGGGCCGTCCCGCTCCGGCCTGGGCTTCGAGTACGGCGGCCACTTGGAACCGTTGCGCGAGCGCCTCGCGGCCGCCGGGATCGCCGCCCGCATCACCGAGGAGGCCTTCGGAAGTACCCTCCACGTGGCCAATCCGGACGCGGCCGGCCCCAACGCGCCCGCCACCGTCTGGATCTCGGAGCGCCGCCCCATGGGGTAGAACTTAACCATGAACGTGCGCACACCTGACCCGAATCCCGGCTGGCTCTCCGAAGAAGACCTCTTTGAGGCGCGCGGGCGGCTGCCCATGGTGTACGTGGAGGCAGTTCCGGTCAGGCTGGACCCGCTGGGCTACGTCAACGAGGTCGGAACACTGCTGCAGGCCGATGCCGACGGCACCATGGTCCGGTCACTGGTGTCCGGCCGGGTCATCTACCGCGAAACCATCCGCGCCGCGCTGCTGCGGCACATGGAAAAGGACCTGGGCCCCCTCGCTTTCCCCCAGCTTCCCCTCAGCCCCGTGCCGTTCACGGTGGCCGAATACTTCCCGGCACCGTCCCAGACGGGCTTCACGGACGAGCGGCAACACGCCGTGTCGCTGGCGTACATCATCCCCGTCACGGGCGAGTGCGAACCCCGCCAGGACGCCCTGGAACTGACGTGGATGACCCCGGAAGAAGTGCTCAGCCCGGGCGTCCAGATGGAGTTTTCCGGCGGCCGCGGCGGCCTCATCCGGCAGGCACTGGCATTCGCAGGCGTGGGCTTCTGACATCCCCGCCGGGACGTGGGGGTCCCCGGTTTTAGGCGCCCGCCTTTGTAGACTGTAGGGCGGACCGCAAGAGAACTTAAGGACTCCCATGACCGAAACACCAGCCGCCAGGCACCACCGTGAACAGCAGGCTGGATCTCTGACCACCGGCACCCACATCCTCCTCCCCGACGGCCGGCGCACTGCCGAAATCGACCAGGTGGAGCTTGAGCACGACGATTTCGGCTCCCCCGCACTGGTACTGGCCAGCCTTTCCGGCGGCGGAACGCTGCGGGTGGCCATCGGCACCATGGTCACCGTGGTGGACGGAGCGCACGACGACGTCACCCAGCTTCCGCTCCCGGCGGACCTTCCGGGGGCCGCACCCCTGGCCGGGGCTGCGCAGGCGCAGCCGCCCGCCGGGACGGGCCCCACCGCGGTGCCGCCCGCCGTCGTCCTCCCCCCGCTGCCGCCCGCGCCGCCCGCCGTGAACGGGCCCGGCGAGGAGGAACTCGCGCTCATCCCGGCGCCGGCCGGCACGCCCGAATCCGTGGTGGAAGCCGCCGCGGAAGCGCACCCTGATGCGGAGGGGGTCCTGCTCCTGGCCGACCGGCTCTCCAAAGGCGTCAACTTCAAGTCCGGCAGCTGCCTGAAGGACCTCAGCGACCTCGCACACGAACTGTTCGTCACGCTCAAGGACGCAGACGGAGCGCTGTCCATCGCGGACCTCCTCACCGTACTGCCCTACGACGGCAACCCGGGCCGGTGGGCCTCCGTGGAAGCATCCCTGGCACTGGCCAGCTACATTTGCCGGCAAGACGGCCAGGACAAGCGCGCCGAGGTCTACGAGAAACTGATCCGCACCCCGGAGAACCAGGAAACGGATGCGTTCAAGGCGCGCATGGCCGCCAAGGTGCGGCAGCGCTCACTCAACGAGCCCAATCTGTACGACAAGGAAATCTTCCGCTCGATCGACAACTCCAACCACGACGCCGAACGTGAATGGCGGCTCCTTCGGCTGGAGTCCCTGCTGTTCCTGCGTGCCCACGGCGGCTCGGAAACCATTGGCATAACCGAACTTGAACGGCGCATCAGCAACGAGCTGGAGGCAGTCCGCGCCTGAGGCCTGCGGCGCCCCTCCGGCGGTAAAAATTCCCCCTACCCGGGGCGTAGCCGGAGTTGTACATTCGGGGCTATGACGAACAATCTCAGCGTAGTGATCAACGCCGACGCGCCGCAGGTCTGGACCATGCTGCGTGAACCGTCCAAGGTAGCCCAGTGGCACGGCTGGCAGGCCGAGGACCTGGAGTCCGAGATCAAGCAGATCTACTTCTCCGGCGACGAACAGGAATCCGCGGACCATACCAGCCTGACCGTGCACGGCGGGGACACGTTCGAGCTCCACCCGGTGCCGGAAGGAACCCGGGTCAGCGTCACGCGCGGGGCGCTGGACCACGATTCCGAGTGGGCGGCCTGGGACGAGGACATCACCCAGGGGTGGCTGACGTTCCTGCAGCAGCTCCGCTTCGCCCTGGAACGCCACCCGCACGGCAAACGGCACACCCTGTTCCTGCACCTGACGGACGGAAAGGGCTCGGCCATCGAAAAACTCGGCCTGGCAGACCTCCCGGCCCCGGGCGAACCGTACCAGGTCACCCTGGATACCGGCGAGGAAATCAGCGGCAAGGTCTGGTACCGGACCAGCCACCAGGTGGGCCTGACGGTGCACGGTTACGCCGAGCATGGCGAAGGACTGCTGGTGGTTGCCGACCACCCTGCCATCAAGGATGTCCGCGCGGAGGGCGACGGTTCGCTGGTGGTGGTTTCCACCTACGACCTAGGCGCCGGAGCCCTCGACGCCGTCCGTTCCGCCTGGGATTCGTGGCGGGCGGCCAACTACCCCGGAACCGAGCCAGCCAGCTGACGGTCCGCGCCGGCCTGCCCGGGCCCGGTTGCCGGCGTCGTGAGCTTTGCTGGCACACTGGTACGGTGCCTGCCAACCCTGCCTTCGCCCTGCCGGAAACCCAATCGCAGTTCTCCTTCACCGTCGGCACGCGGCTGGCGGAGTCCTGCCCGCCGTCGGCTGCCCAGGTAGCGGAAAACGACGGGGAATTCCTGGGCCGCACCGGCACCATCACCACCCCGCACGGTGGGATCCAGACGCCGGCCTTCATCGCCGTCGGCACCAAGGCCACCGTGAAGGCCGTGCTGCCGGAATCCATGGCGGACCTTGGCGCGCAGGCCCTGCTGGCCAACGCCTACCACCTGTACCTCCAGCCCGGCCCGGACATCCTGGACGCGGCCGGCGGCCTGGGCGCCTTCATGAACTGGTCCGGTCCCACGTTCACGGACTCCGGCGGGTTCCAGGTGATGAGCCTTGGCTCGGGGTTCAAGAAGGTCATCGACATGAAATCCGTGGACGCCTCCGGACCTGATGACGCCGTGGCCCCCGGCAAGGAACGCCTGGCCCACATCGATGACGACGGTGTCTGGTTCAAGTCCCACCTGAACGGCGACCGCCACCGGTTCTCCCCCGAGATCTCGATGCAGGTCCAGCACCAGATCGGCGCGGACATCATGTTCGCGTTCGACGAGCTCACCACCCTGCAGAACTCCCGGCGGTACCAGGAGGAGTCCCTGGAGCGCACCCGGCTGTGGGCCGAGCGGTGCATCTCGGAACACTTCCGCCTTACAGAGGACCGCGCGGGCAAGCCGTACCAGGCGTTGTTCGGCGTGATCCAGGGGGCGCAGTACGAGGACCTGCGCCGGAAGGCCTGCCGGGACCTCGGCGCCATGCCGTTCGACGGCTTCGGCATCGGCGGGGCGCTGGAGAAGGAAAACCTGGGCACGATCGTCCGCTGGTGCAACGAAGAACTGCCGGAGGACAAGCCGCGCCACCTGCTGGGGATCTCCGAGCCCGACGACATTTTCACGGCCATCGAGAACGGCGCCGACACGTTCGACTGCGTCTCCCCTACCCGCGTGGCCCGGAACTCGGCCTTCTACACTCCTTACGGCCGGTTCAACCTTTCCGGCGCCAAGTACAAGCGCGATTTCGGGCCCCTGCAGGAGGGCTGCGACTGCTACGCCTGTGCCAACTATTCGCGGGCGTACATCCACCACCTGTTCAAGGCCAAGGAGATGGTCTCGGCCACGCTGATCTCCATCCACAATGAGCGGTTCGTGGTGAAGATGGTGGACGACGCCCGGCTGGCCATCGAGTCCGGCACGTTCTTTGACTTCAAGGCGGAAACCCTGGGCCGGTACTACTCCTGAGCGTTGCTCCCGGCTGCCTCCGTTATCCTGACCAGATGCTCATCGAGATCCAGGCCGCAGCAGGCCCTGCCGAAGCCCTTGTCGCCCGTCCGTCCAGCGGAACCGGCCCGTTCCCCGGGGTGATTCTCTACATGGACGCCTTTGGTTTGCGCCCGCGCATCGAGGAGATGACCCAGCGCATCGCGGACTGGGGCTACGTGGTGCTGGCGCCCAATGTCTTCTACCGTGAAGGGACGGCCGCAGAGCTGGCCCCGGCTGGTGACATGTCCAGCCAGGAGGGCCGGGAAGCTGCCGGTAAGGCTGCCTTCCCGCGGGTGGGCCGGCTGACTCCGGACAAGGCCCTGCCGGACATCGATGCGTGGGTCGCCGCGCTGGCCGGACTCGACGGCGTTGCCCGCGGCCCCATCGGAACCACCGGCTACTGCATGGGCGCCCGGCTCGCGGTCCGGACTGCCACCGCGCACCCCGAGGTGGTGGCAGCGTGCGGCGGCTTCCACGGCGGCGGGCTGGCAACGGACCAACCCGACAGCCCGCACCTGGGGCTTGGCAATGCACGGGCCCGCTTCGTGTTCGGCCACGCCGACAACGACAGGAGCATGGCACCGGACGCTGTGGCCCGCCTGGGCGGCGCGCTCCGGGACGCAGGACTGGAGGCATCCAATGAGATTTACGAGGGCGCGCCGCACGGCTACTCCATGGCGGACACCTCCGCATTCCACCCGGAAGCCACGGAGCGGCACTTCCGGGAGCTGCGCGCCCTGTTGGACGGGACGCTGAAGGCCTGACCCGGCCGCGCGCCGTCGAACTCGCCGGAAAGCTGCCGAATCGCCGGAACGTTGCGGCGAGCCGGACGGGTTCCGGCGATCCCGGGAGGCAGGACGGCCCTGGCGGGTTTTCCACATGACGACGGCGGCGCCTTACGTAGCTGACGGAGCGGGCGGATGCTGTCGGGATGACAGCGCAACGGCCAGTCCCTCTCCCCGCGCTTCCGGGCTCTGGCAACCTGTGGCGAACGGGGCAACTGCAGGAGGAAGGCCTCAATGACCGCGCCATCAAGGCCTTGGTCCTCCACGGGAAGCTGGTCCGCCTCCGCTACGGCTGCTATATCCGCGCCGAGCTATGGGAGAAGCAGACGCGTACCGTCCGCAGCCGGCAGCTGATCCGCGCCCATGCGCACGGGACGCTGACCACTGCCGCGGGAAACTATGTGTACAGCCATACCTCTGCGGCCCGTTTGCACAGCCTGTGCCTGTGGAACGTTGACGACACGATCCACCTTCTGCTGCCCGGAAATCCTTCCAGCCAACGGCTCGGAAAAGATGTCCGCGGCCATACGCGGCCGTGGACGCCACCGGAGGTGGTAACTCTCGGCGGCCTCCGGGTGACCTCGCTGGAGCGGACGGTGGTGGACTGCGCCATGATGTTGGGCTACCGGCAGGCGCTGGTGCTGACTGACCACGCACTGCGGCTCGGTGCCGACACAGCCCTCATGGAGTGCATGGCTGAGGGGCTGCAGGGACGCCGCGGTGTCCGGACCCTCCGGCGCGCCCTCGCGCACGCAGACCCACGTTCGGAGTCAGCCGGGGAAACACTCACGCGCGAACTCCTGGTGCGACTGAAACTTCCCCTGCCGGAGCCCCAGGTCGCGGTGGCTACGCGTGCCGGCCGGTACCGGCTGGATTTCGCCTGGAAGGAGAAGAAGGTGGCCCTCGAATTCGACGGGAAGACGAAATACTTCGATTACAGCCCGACGGCCGAGGTGCTGTTTCAGGAGCGGCAGCGCGAGAAGGCCCTCACCGAGAATGGCTGGACCTTCCTTCGTCTGACCTGGGCCGACCTCTTCCGCGAACATGAGTTCAAAGCCCGTGTCCTTACCGCACTTGGGCGGTAGCCAAACCGCGGGAACGCGACCAGGTCGCCGGTACTTTCCGGCGATCCAGCATCATTCCGGCGTGTGGAACGAGCCAGCCACGCGATCAGCAGTCAGAGCACCCGACGCCGGGTGGCAGGATGGAAGCATGACTTCCGTTTCACCTGACGCACCCCTGTCCGCCGCCGGCCCCGCCGTCGTCCTCACCATCGCAGGCTCCGAGGCAACCGGCGGTGCCGGCGCCCAGGCCGACCTGAAAACATTCCAGGAGCTGGGCGTCTTCGGCATCGCGAACCTGACCTGCATCGTGTCCTTCGACCCGAAGGACAGCTGGAACCACCGCTTCGTGCCCGTGGACCAGCAGGTGATCGCTGACCAGCTGGAGGCGACGACGGCGGCGTATGGTCCGGCGTCCGGCGCACCATCCGCGCTGGACACGGTGAAGATCGGCATGCTGGGCAGCCCGGCAACGATCAGCACGGTGGCCTCCGCGCTGCAGGAGAACAGCTTCGCCAACGTGGTCCTGGACCCGGTGCTGATCTGCAAGGGCCAAGAGCCGGGCCACGCGCTGGACACGGACCAGGCGCTGAAAGCCCAGATCCTGCCGCTGGCCACGTTTGTCACGCCCAACCACTTCGAGGCGGAGTCCCTGTCCGGGCTGGAAATCACCGACGTCGAGTCGCTGAAGGCCGCCGCCGTCCGGATCCACGAGCTCAGCGGTGCGGCGGTCCTGGCCAAGGGCGGGGTGCGGCTGGACGGCCCGGACGCCGTCGACGTGTTCTACGACGGTGAGACCCTGGAAGTCCTGAGTGCTCCCAAGGTTGGCGAGGTTGCGGTCTCCGGTGCCGGCTGCTCGCTCGCCGCCGCCGTGACCGCGGAGCTGGCCAAGGGCGCCAGCCCGCTGGAGGCTGCCCGGACCGCCAAGGAGTTCGTCACCGCAGGGATCCGCAACCGCGTCGCCTCCGGTGCCCCGTTCGACGCCCTGTGGCAGGGCGGCGCCCGCTAGAACCTCTCTCCCCGCGCCGGGTTCGCCGGAAACCCTCGAGATCGCCGGAAATTTGCGGCGAACCCGGCAGTTTCCGGCGAACTCGACATGTGCCTAGCGCCGGGGGATGTTGCGCAGGTTGCTGCGGGCCATGCTCACCGCTTCGCCGGCGCCGCGGTTCAGCACCACCTTGGACATGGCGGTGGCGAACCCCAGCACCTGTGAGCCGGAGATCTTGGGTGGGATGGACAGTGCCTTGGGGTCGGTGATGAGCTCCACCAGGGAGGGGCCGGGGTGCGCGAAGGCCTCACGGTATGCCGCCTCGATCTGGGTCGGATCCGTCACGCGCACAGCGTGGAAGCCCAGCGCCTGGGCCACTGCGGCGTAGTTGGCGTCCGGCACGTCCACGCCGAAGTCGGGGAGGCCGTCCACCAGCATCTCGAGCTTGACCATGCCCAGGGTGGAGTTGTTGAACACCACTACGTTGACCGGCAGCTTATAGGCGGCCGCGGTGATGAGCTCGCCCAGCAGCATGGACAGCCCGCCGTCGCCCGAGACCGAAATGACCTGGCGGCCCGGGTATGCCAGTTGCGCACCGATGGCGTGCGGGAGGGCGTTGGCCATGGAGCCGTGCAGGAAAGACCCGATCAGCCGCCGGGTGCCCAGCGGGTTGATGTAGCGCGCAGTCCAGACGTTGCACATGCCGGTATCCGCAGTGAAGATGGCGTTCTCTGCCGCCACCTGGTCCAGCAGCGATGCCGCGTACTCCGGGTGGATGGGCTGCTTCTTTTCCACCTTTCGCGTATATGCGCCCACGGCCTTGTTCATCAGCCGGTCGTGCTTCTTCAGCATCTGGTCCAGGAACCGCCGGCTCTTCTTGGCTTTAACCAGCGGCAGCAGGGCCCGCAGCGTGGGCAGCACGTCTCCGTGGACGGATATATCGACATCGGTGCGCCGGCCCAGGCGCTCCGCCGCCCGGTCCACCTGTGCTGTGCGGGTGTCCGGGAGGAACTGATCGTAGGGGAAGTCGGTGCCCAGGAGGATCAGCAGGTCGGCGTCCTCGATGCCCTCCGCCGCGGCACCGTAGCCCAGCAGGCCGGTCATGCCGATATCGAACGGGTTGTCGTACTGGACAAAGTCCTTGCCCCGCAGCGAGTGGCCCACCGGGGCCTTGGCCAGCTCGGCGAGCGCCATCAGTTCACTGTGCGCCCCCTCAACGCCGGCGCCTGCGAAAATGGCGACCTTGCCGGCGTCGTTGATGGCATCTGCGAGCGCCTGGACGCTGGCAGGGTCCGGGACCAGGCTCGCACGCCGGAAAGTGGCGGGCAGGGGCGTGGGTGCTGTGGCCTCCAGTCCGGCGATGTCGCCGGGAAGGGTCACGACGGCGACTCCCCCAAGCCCCAGCGCGTGCTGGATGGCGCTGTGCATGACGCGCGGCGCCTGCTCGGCGGTGCTGACGAGCTCCGAGTAGACCGAGCATTCGTTGAAGAGCCGGTCCGGGTGGGTTTCCTGGAAGAAGGTGCTGCCGATCTGCTTGCTGGGAATGTGCGAGGCGATGGCCAGTACTGGCGCTCCGGAACGGTTGGCGTCATACAGGCCGTTGATCAGGTGCAGGTTGCCGGGGCCGCACGAGCCGGCGCAGACGGCAAGCTTCCCGGTGAGCTGCGCTTCAGCCGCTGCGGCAAAGGCGGCCGCTTCCTCATGCCGGACGTGGATCCAGTCGATGCCGCCCTTGGCCGCGCCGCCGGTTTGGCGGACTGCGTCCACGATCGGATTGAGGCTGTCACCCACAATCCCGTAGATGCGCTGCACTCCCGCAGCCTGGAGTTGTTCGACGAGCTGGGTGGCAAGTTCCTTGGCCATAGGTGCAGACTCCCGCGATTGTGGTGGTGTTCTGACATGGCCAATATAGTCCGCCCGCGCCCGGCGGACCGCCCGCCGCCAGCGGCCGCGGTGGTGCAGCTAGCCGGGCGCGTTTGCCAGCGCTGCCTGCGCCTCCGCGAGGAGCGCGCCGGCGAGCAGGGTGGCGGTCCGCACAATGAACGCACGACGCAGGGCGGTGCGGTCAGGGCTGCTGCCCGCGAGGAGGGTGTCGATCTGGGGCAGGACGGGCCAGCCGTCGCAGAGGGTGATGACGGTGATCAGCAGGTCCGCGGCGTCCGTGCGGTCGATCCCGGGCAGGACGTCAAGCACCTGGCCCACCTTGATGGCGCAGTGGTCGGACCGGGTGGCGCGGCTGACGGTTTCCTTGCCGCGTTCAAGGCCTTCCCAGAACAGGAGCCGCGGCAGGACGCCGTCGGTGGTGTGCCGGTCAAAGAGGCGGCCGGCGTATTCCCCGAACGCTTCCGGCCCGCTGCCGGTAATGGGTACCTCGGTCATGACCCGGACCATTTCGGCGGCCAGGACGGCGTCGAAGAGCTCGTCCTTCTTGCCGAAGTACTGGTAGATGCGTTCCTTGTTGATCCCTGCGGCAGCTGCGATCCGGTCCACCCGCGCTCCGGCCAGGCCCTTGGCGCTGAACTCCTCCGTGGCAGCTGCGAGCAACAGCTCTCTGGTCCGCTCCGTGTTCCACGCCATGACATAAGTCTACGCAATTCCAACCAGGTAGTTGCAATTGCGTCTGGCCACATTTATTGTCGAGGCAAGCAAAAAGCAACTAACTAGTTGGAGTTTTCATGGACACGGTTTCACAGCCCGCAACCCCCGTAATCGCCCAACCGGCCGCACCAACCCCATCGGGGCCCGCAGCGCTGCCCGCTCCGCCGTCGATCCACGTCCGGGCCGCTATCACCTGGCTGGCGATCTTCCCGCTTGTCGCTATCGGCATGATGGCCTCCGCCCCCCTGACGGAAAACTGGCACCCCATCTTCCGCGCCATGGGGCTGACCATGGTGGTGGTGCCTACTGCGGTGTACGTGGTGCTGCCCCGCCTGTTCGCCGCCCACGGCTTCCTGGCGCGCCGGCGGACTGCCCGGCGCTAAGGACCCGCAGCGCACAAGGGAGGCGTACGACGGCGGCCTGGCAGCCGTCGTCGTACGCCTCCTTTTGGGAATCAGGCACCGTGGCGCCTCCCGGACTACACGCCGAGCGGATCCTTGTCCTTGCCGCCGCCCCGCGGCGCCTGTTCCCAGGCGTGGCCCTGTTCGTCGTCGAGGTGGGTGGCCTTCTTGTTCTTCAGGGCGAAGATGTAGACCAGCAGCGAGATGCCGATCGCCACGGTGACGTACGTGAAGAGGAGCTCAACCTGCCCGGCCTTCTGCAGCGCGGCACCGATCAAAGGCACCGTGCCGCCGAAGAGGGAGTTCGCGATCGCGTAGCCCAGGCCGACGCCGAGGGCGCGGATGGAGGCCGGGAACAGTTCAGCCTTCACCAGGGCGTTGATGGAGGTGTAGCCGCCCACGATCAGCAGGCCGCCCATCATCAGCATGAAGGCCACGAAGGGATCCTTCGTCCCGGCGAGCGCGGACATCAGCGGCCAGGTCAACAGCACGCCGGTGATGCCGAACCAGAGCAGCAGCGGCTTGCGGCCCACCTTGTCCGAAATGATGCCGTAGACGGGCTGGAGCAGCATGAAGATGAACAGCGCCCAGAAGTTGATCACCGACGTCGTCTCCTTGGCGATGCCGCTGGTGGTGTTCATGAAGCTGAGGATGAAGTTGGTGTAGGTGTAGAACGCCACGGTGCCGCCGAGGGTGACGCCAATGCAGATGAGCAGCGCCTTCCAGTGCTTGGTGAAGAGCAGCTTGAGGGTTCCCGGCTGGGCTTCCCCTGATGCCTTGGCGTTTGCTGCCGCCTCCACCTGGCTGGCAGAGACGGTTTCCTCCATGGAACGCCGCAGCCACAGCACCACCAGTGCGGCCACGCCGCCGATGGCGAACGGGATGCGCCAGCCCCACCCGGTTAGGGCCTCCTTGTCCAGGACGTTCTGCAGGACCACGAGCACCAGCAATGCCAGCATCTGGCCGCCGATCAGCGTGACGTACTGGAAGCTGGAGAAGAACCCGCGGCGTTTGGCGGTGGCAGCCTCCGACATGTAGGTGGCACTGGTGCCGTATTCGCCGCCCACCGAGAAGCCCTGGACCAGGCGCGCCAGCACCAGCAGGACCAGCGCCCAGACGCCGATCACGTCCTTGGTGGGCAGGATGGCGATGAAGAATGAGCCCGCGGACATCATGGTCACGCTCAGCGTCAGGGCCGCCTTCCTGCCCTTGCGGTCGGCGAACCTGCCGAAGAACCAGCTGCCGATGGGCCGCATCAGGAACGTGACGGCAAAGACCGCCGTGCCTTCCAGTGCGCCCTGCAGCGGATCTGTGGAGTTGAAGAAGTGTGGCTGGAAGTACGCCAGGAACGCCGTGTAGATGTAGACGTCGTACCATTCCACGAGGTTGCCCGCGGAGCCCTTCAGGATGTTGCCCACCGCCCGGCGGGTCTGGGCTGCCTCCGACTGGGGCGCGGCTTGTTGGGTGCTCATCGGTGAGTTCCTCCTGATAGTAACCTCGGCCTCCTGCGGCGGAGGGCCTCATCCACGGTATGGGTGATCCACCGCACAACCAACGAGGAACGCACTTTCCTAACACTTCCTTAGGTTTCGCCGACGGCCCGCTTTCCCTCCTGCCGGACCTCCGCCGTCGGGCAAATTGTGCCGCCACGCGGTAGTCTCACGGGGCGGGGATGAACCGGCAACTGGACCACGAACCACAGGAAACGCGGCAAGGAAGATGGCGATGGACGTGCTGATCGTCGAGGATGACGACGCCATGGCCGGCGCGCTCACGGCCGCCGTCGAAAGCGCCGGGCACCACCCGCTGCGGTTGTCCCGGGGCGCTGACGCGCTGCTCGCCCACCGGAATTTCCAGGTGATCCTGCTGGACCTGGGGCTTCCGGACATGGACGGCCTGGAGGTGCTGCGCAAGCTCAGGCAGGTGACCGACGTGCCCATCCTGATTTTGACCGCGCGCGACGACGAACGCAGCGTGGTGCTCGGGCTCCGCTCCGGCGCGGACGACTACCTGGTCAAACCGGTCAAGCTGGTGGAACTGCTGGCCCGGATAGAAGCTGTGACGCGCCGCGCCGGGCGCAGCGGGGGGAAGCCGCAGGAGGTGATCGTGCTTGATGACGTGGAGATCGACCTGGCCAAGCGCACCGCGTCCAGGGCCGGCGAACCGGTACCGCTGACCGCCACGGAGTTCGAACTCCTGGCGTTGCTGGCCCGCCACGCGGGCTCGGTGGTCACCAGGGAACAGATCCTGGACGCCCTCTGGGGTGACGCCTTCCTGGCCTCGTCCCGGTCCCTGGACGTGCACCTCACCGGGCTGCGGGCAAAACTCGCCAAGCCAGGATTCATCATCAATGTCCGCGGCGTGGGCTACCGCGTGGAGGCGGCTGCCGGATGAGGCTGCGGGTACTGGGGGTCCTCAGCGTGCTGTGCCTGGTGGTGGTCTTCCTGATTTCGGGGACCATCCTGACCTCCGCTTCCCGGGAGCTGACCCAGGAACTGCAAATCAACAGGGCGGCATCCTTGAACCGGCTGGCCCAAGTGGCCTTTGATGCCGCCGGCGACGGCGACACCGTGCGCCTGCAGCGGGAGATGGACACGTATTCGGGCCTTTACGGCGAAGGGATTGTGGTCCGCGTCCAGCAGGCCACCCTGCGGTCGGGGGACCTGGACGCTGGCCGGCCCGACGTGCAGGACGCGCTGTCGCTGGCCCGGCTGAATGTGAGCAACACGTCCCTGGAACCGCTGGAGCCCTTCGGAACGGGGTCGCACGTCATTTTCCGGCCTTTCGGCAGCGCCAGTCAGGTGCTCGGCGCCGTGGTCCTGGACGTCCACGCGGAGACGGCCCGGCAGAAGCTCCAGCAGCGATGGCTCGGTGTGGGCGTTGCTGCCCTGGCGCTTGCAGCCGTGCTCCTGGTGGGGGCGGCCAGGGTCACCGGGTGGGTGCTGCGGCCCGTCCTCCGGCTCGATTCGGCGGTGCACGAGCTGGAGCGGACCGGGCGCACCGAACGGCTACCTGAGGAAGGTCCCCCGGAACTGCGGGAACTCAGCCGGTCCTTCACGGCGATGGCCCGGACCGTGAGCGCCAGCATGGAAGCGCAACGGCAGTTGATCGCGGACACGTCCCACCAGCTGCGAAACCCCGTGGGCGCACTCCGGCTGCGGCTGGACCTGCTCCAGCTTGAGCTGGAATCCGATCGCGAGCACGACGCGGCGGACCGGGCCGTGGCGGAACTGGAACGGGTGGAGGACATCCTTGACGGGGTTTTGAAACTTGCCGCCGCGGAGCACCGGGCCTCGGAAGGGTCCCTGCGGGTTGCCGGCAGCCCCCAGGGGCACGCCACTGCCCCGCCCATCGACCCCTTCCCCGTCCTCCAGGGCGAAATCGAACGGGTGGCACCGTTGGCGGACCAGGCCGGGTGCCGCCTGGTGCTCGTGCCGGCGCCCCATCCGGCGGCCCTGATTGCGTGCCGGGCAGCCGAGCTGGCCCAGATGCTGGACGAACTGCTCGGCAACGCCTTCAAGTACGCACCGGGGGCCACCGTCACGGCCGCGGTACGGCTGGAACGGGAGGCGGTGGTGGTGGAAGTGTCCGACGACGGCCCTGGCCTTTCCGCAGCCGAGCGCGCCTCGGCTGCCGCCCGGTTTTGGCGCTCGCCGCGGCACGCCTCGGTTCCGGGAACCGGGCTTGGCATGACGATTGTGGATGAGCTTGCCGCAGCAAACGGCGGCCGGCTGGTCCTGGCCGAGGCCTCCCCGCACGGGTTGTCGGCACGGATCGAATTCCACGTCAACGCAAACGCCGCCCCTGATGCGATGCCCGGCGGTGGTACCGGTGCCTAGGTTTTCCACCCCGGCCCCGCACCCGTCGCGCCGGTCCGTGCTGACGTCGGCCATCGCCGTCGGACTTGCAACCGTGCTGCCGCCCGCCCTCAGTGCCTGCACCGCGGGTGGCCGGCCGGACACGCTGACGGTGGCCGGCGGCGAACCCGGCGGCTTCTACCTGGAGTTCTCGACACTGTTGGCGGCGGCCCTGGAGCGTCACGGCGTGGCCAACCATGCACGCGCCGTGGCCACTGGCGGAAGCCTTGACAACATTGCCGAGCTTCGGGCCGGGCGGGCCGCGTTTGCCGTGGCCCTCGCGGACGCTGCCAGCCAGGAGCCGGGCACTGACGCGTCCGGGATTGCCGCGATCGGCAAGGTCTACGAAAACTACGTCCACTGCGTGGTGCGCAAGGACAGTGGAATCCGGGGTGTCTCCGGGCTTGCCGGGCGCCGGGTGGCCGTGGGACAGCCGGGGTCCGGCACTTCCCTCACCACCCCCAGGCTCCTTGAGGCGGCCGGCCTGGGTGCCTCGGCCAATGCCGCAGCGCCCGCGGCCGGGACCGCCGTCGTCGAAAATCTTGGCCTGAACGACGGTATTGCGGCACTGAAGGCTGGGGCCGTGGATGCCTTGTTCTGGTCCGGCGGCGTGCCGACGGCCGCCATCGCCACAGCCCAGCAGGAGGTGGCGTTGGCCCTCTTGGACCTGTCAGCGCTGCTGCCGGAACTACGACGGCGGTACGGCGGGATGTACGACCGCGTGCTCATTCCCGAGGGCAGCTATCCCGGAATTCCCGCAGTGTGGACGGTGGGGGCTCCCAACCTGCTCCTGTGCCGCAGGGACCTGGACAACGCCACGGTGGAGCGGACGGTGCAACTGCTGGTGCATAACGCCGGCGAACTTATTCCGCAGTCCAGCCTGGGCGTGCAGTTCCTCAGCGCCGAAAGCCTCATCAATACCGCCGGCGTCCCCCTGCACCCCGCAGCGGCCGACGCCTACCGGGCCCTGCACGGCTGACCCAACGCCCGCTCACCTTTGACACCAAATCCCCACACGCCCGCTCACCTCCGACAGGAAGACCACCAACGCCCGCTCACCTCCGACAGGAGAACCACCAACGCCCGCTCACTTTCCTGGAGAAAGTGAGCGGGCGTGTAGGGAGTAACGGCAAGATCTGAGCGGGCGTTGCGGTCAGCTCCCGGAGTGGGCCTGCAGGAAGCTGTACACCTCGGTCTCGTCCACGCCGGGGAAGGCGCCCGGGGGCATGGCGGCCAGCAGGTGCGAGTGGGCCCGCGCGGAGGGCCACGCATTCCCTGCCCACTGGTTGGTCAGTTCGGCAGGCGGGCGCTTGCAGCAGGTCGGATCCGGGCAGTTGGAGGTGGCCCGGGCGGTGGTCTCCCGCCCTCGGAACCATTTCACATGCTGATAGGGCACCCCGATGCTCAGGGAGAACTCCCCGGCGGCGGAGCGCTCCGTGCGGGCGGTGCACCAGTACGTGCCCGATGGCGTGTCCGTGTATTGGCTGTAGGCACTGAACTTGTCCGGCACATCGAACACGGCACGGGAGGTCCAGGCCTTACACGACGGCTGCCCCTCGATGGCGCCGGTGTGGTCCTGGGGGAAGTTCACGCCGTCGTTCTCGTAGGCCTTGTAGATGATCCCGCTCTGGTGCGTTTTCTGGAAGTGCGTGGTGATGCCCAGGTGCTTGGTGGCCAGGTTGGTGAACCGGTGCGCTGCAGTCTCGTAGGAGACGGCGAAGGCGTCCCGGATGTCCTCCACCGCGATTTCCTTGGCAGCTTTGGCTTTCTGCAGAAATTCCACCGTGGCCTGTTCGGGCAGGAGCAGGGCGGCCGCGAAGTAATTGGTGGCCACCCGCTGGGCCAGGAAGTCGCCGTAGTTCTTGGGCGTTTCGTGGCCCAGGACGTAGTGGCCCAGGGCCTGCAGCAACACCGAGCGGGGGTCGTGATCCTGCCGCTGGCTCTGCGTCAGGTAAATTTTGCGGTTCTTCAAATCCGTCACCGAACGGGTGGAATGCGGCAAATCCCCCACGTGGTGCAGGGTGAATCCCAGGTGTTCGGCGATGTCCGCGATGACATGCTGGCTCAGCGGACCCGTGGTGTAGCCCACCTCCTTGAGGACCTTCTGGGCCTCGGCCTCGTACTCCGGAAAGTAGTTCCCCCGCTCCCGCATCATGGCCCGCAGTTCACCGTTGGCGCGGCGCGCTTCCTCGGGGGTGGCCACCTGTTCGTTCATCTTGCGTTCCAGCTCATGCAGCAGCCCCACTTGGGCCTCCAGGACATCCAGCGGAAGCCGCGAACTGATGCGGATTTTGGGCAGGTTCAGCGATTCGTACAGCGGTCCGCGCTGGTACCGTTCCAGCTCAATTTCCAGCGCGGCCCGGCGGCTGGGCGGCTCGGCCCCGAGCAGTTGGTCGATGCTGACATTCAGGGCGCCTGCCAGGTGCTGCAGCAGCGTCAGCTTGGGTTCCCTCTTGCCGTTTTCGATCAGGCTCAGCTGGCTGGGCGCGGTGCCGACGACGGCGCTCAGGTCATCGAGCGTCAGCCCGGCTTGTTTGCGGAGATGGCGGACGCGGCGGCCCAGCGCGATGACGTCCAGTTCCGCTGCGGCGGTGGACGGCGGCTGGGAAACGTCCCTGTTCCAGCTTGAAGGCGACATTTCTGAAGAATACGGGAAGAAGTGCATTTCTTTCCAGAGTTTTCATCTAGAAAGGAGGTTGAAAGTGCTGAAAAGTAGTGGTCACGGAAAGAAACACCGCACCGGATAAGCCGGTGGGAACCTCAACGACGCGGTTCCCACCTACCCGATCCGGAGCTCAATCAAGGAGATCAACGATGACTGCAGCATTTGAGCCCACCCAGCAGACGCCCGAACAGCAGGCCGCCGCCCTGGAGCTCGAGTGGGCCGCCAACCCCCGCTGGGAAGGTGTGACCCGTGACTACTCAGCGTCCGACGTCGTCCGCCTCCGCGGCCGCGTCTCCGAAGAACACACGCTGGCCCGCCGCGGCTCCGAGAAGCTGTGGAAGCAGCTCACCGAGGAGCACAAGACCGGCGGCTACACCAACGCGCTCGGTGCCCTGACCGGCAACCAGGCCGTGCAGCAGGTCAAGGCCGGGCTCCGCGCCATCTACCTGTCCGGCTGGCAGGTTGCAGCCGACGCCAACAACTCGGGCCACACCTACCCGGACCAGTCCCTTTACCCGGCAAACTCCGTCCCCACCGTGGTCCGCCGGATCAACAACGCCCTGCTCCGCGCAGACCAGATCGAATTCTCCGAGGGCATCCAGACCGTCGAGGACTGGCTGGTCCCGATCGTCGCCGACGCCGAGGCCGGCTTTGGTGGCCCGCTGAACGCCTACGAGCTCATGAAATCCATGATCCAGGCCGGCGCCTCAGGCGTTCACTGGGAAGACCAGCTCGCCTCCGAGAAGAAGTGCGGCCACCTTGGCGGCAAGGTCCTCATCCCCACCCAGCAGCACGTCCGCACCCTGAACGCCGCCCGCCTGGCAGCCGATGTCGCCGGCACCCCCACCGTGGTCATCGCCCGCACCGACGCCGAGGCAGCAACCCTCATCACCTCGGACGTCGACGAGCGCGACCAGGAATTCATCACCGGCGAGCGCACCCCAGAGGGCTTCTACAAGGTCCGCAACGGCATCGAACCCTGCATTGCCCGCGCCAAGGCCTACGCCCCGTACTCGGACCTGATCTGGATGGAGACCGGCACCCCGGACCTGGAACTGGCCCGCAAGTTCGCCGAATCCGTCAAGGCCGAGTTCCCGGACCAGATGCTCTCCTACAACTGCTCGCCGTCGTTCAACTGGCGCAAGCACCTCGACGACGCCACCATCGCGAAGTTCCAGCGCGAACTCGGCGCCATGGGCTTCACCTTCCAGTTCATCACCCTGGCCGGCTTCCACGCCCTGAACTACTCGATGTTCGACCTCGCCCACGGCTACGCCCGCAACGGCATGAGCGCCTACGTCGAACTCCAGGAGAAGGAATTCGCCTCCGAGTCCCGCGGCTACACCGCCACCAAGCACCAGCGCGAAGTCGGCACCGGCTACTTCGACACCATCTCCACGGCGCTCAACCCGAACGCGTCCACCCTCGCCCTGGTGGGATCCACCGAAGAGGGCCAGTTCCACTAACGCTTACGACGGCGGCGCTTCCGTCCGGCCTTCGGACCGGCATCGCTCTGCCTGCTATTCCCCACGTCCGGCCTTGGGCTCGTAGAACTCGCCGAGGCCGGACGCAGGGCCCCTTTTACGCAGGCTGCCGCGACACCGGCTCCTCGGCCTCGTGCCTCAGTCGCCACCCTGCCGCTACCCGCCGTCGAACTTCCCTTTCGTCTTTAAGGAGACTGAAATGAACAGCTTCACTGACAGCTTCACGATCAATGGAATTACCCTGACCGCACAGCCCATCTGCCGTCAGGATGAGGTGCTTACTCCGGACGCCCTGTCGTTTATCGCGAAGCTGCACCGGGCCACCGCCGACCGCCGGCAGGAGCTGCTGCAGGGCCGCCGCACCCGTCGGGCCGATATTGCCGCAGGCGCCGACCCGCGGTTCCTCCGGGAAACCGAGCACATCCGCACCGATCCGTCCTGGCGGGTCGCTCCCCCGGCACCCGGCTTGGAGGACCGCCGCGTCGAAATCACGGGCCCGGTGGACAAGAAGATGACCATCAACGCCCTGAATTCGGGCGCCAAGGTGTGGCTGGCTGACATGGAGGACTCTTCCACCCCCACCTGGCGCAATGTCATCAAGGGCCAGCTGAACCTCACCGACGCCCTGGAACGCCGGATCGACTTCACCACCGAAGAAGGCAAGGAATACAAGCTCCGCCCGGCCGGCGACCTGCCCACCATCGTGGTCCGGCCACGCGGCTGGCACCTGCCCGAGAAGCACATGCTCATCGACGGCCAGCCCATCGCGGGCGGCATCGTGGACTTCGGCCTGTTCTTCTTCCACAACGCCCGCCGCCTGCTGGCGCAAGGCAAGGGCCCGTACTTCTACCTGCCCAAGATCGAGAACCACCTCGAAGCACGGCTGTGGAACGACATCTTCATCCTGGCCCAGGACCTGCTCGGCATCCCGCAGGGCACCATCCGCGCCACCGTGCTGATCGAAACAATCACCGCGGCGTTCGAAATGGAGGAGATCCTCTACGAACTCCGCGACCACGCCTCGGGCCTGAACGCCGGCCGCTGGGACTACATCTTCTCCCTGATCAAGAACTTCCGGACCCGCGGCCCGCGCTTCGTCCTGCCGGACCGCGGCCAGGTGACCATGACCCAGCCGTTCATGCGGGCCTACACGGAGCAGCTGGTCCGCGCCTGCCACAAGCGCGGCGCCATGGCCATCGGTGGCATGGCAGCGGCCGTCCCCAACCGCAAGGACCCGGAAGCCAACGCCAACGCCCTGGAGAAGGTCCGCGCGGACAAGACCCGCGAAGCCAACGACGGGTTCGACGGTTCCTGGGTGGCCCACCCCGACCTGGTGCCCGTGTGCCGGGAAGTGTTCGACGGCGTCCTCGGCAGCAAGCCCAACCAGCTGGACCGGCTCCGCGAGGATGTCACCCCCGACGACCGCGCCCTGATCAACGTCGCTGCCACCACCGGCACCATCACCGAGCAGGGCATTCGGAACAACATCGAGGTGGGCATCCGCTACATCGAGTCCTGGCTCCGCGGCAACGGCGCCGTTGCCATCCACAACCTCATGGAAGACGCCGCCACCGCGGAGATCTCCCGGTCGCAGCTGTGGCAGTGGATCTTCGCCCGGGCCATCACGGACCAGGGCGAGATCGTCAGCCACGAGTGGGTGGAGGAACTCCTGGACGAGGAATTCGCCCGGCTGGAGCGCTTCGACGGCGACCGCTTCGAGGACGCCCGGGACATCTTCGAGGAAGTCACGCTCAGCCGTGAATTCCCGTCCTTCCTCACGCTCCCCGCCTACGCCCGCTACCTGACCGAGGCCCGCGAGAAGGCCACGGTCGAGGAGCTGGCAGCCGCCTGAACCACCACAACTTCCGTTTGCCGGGCCGGCATGCCCTTCGCAACAGGCCCCCCGAAATCCGGGGCGCCGGCCCGGCGACGGAGCACCACGCACACCCCCGCTCACTTGTTGCGGGAAAACCCGGAACGCCCGCTCACTGTCCCAAAGAAAGTGAGTGGGCGTTCCGCCGTTTGGTGCAATACGTGAGCGGGCGTTCCGCCATTTGGTGCAATACGTGAGCGGGCGTCGGGGTGGCGTAACGTCCGACGGCGGCGCCGCGCCTCAGCGGCCCTTCGGCACCTTTCGCACGGACAGGGTGGTGCTGGCAAAGAAGGTCAGCACGGAGGCCAGGATGACCAGCAGGGCCGGCGTCCATGATCCCGAGGTGTCGTGGACGAAGCCCACCAGCGGAGGAGCAACGGCAGCGAGGCAATAGCCAAGGCCCTGGACCGTTGCGGACATCCGGCCGGCGGAGGCCTGGTCGCGCGCCAGCTTGATCACGGCGATGAAGATCAGGGTGATGCCGCCGCCCTGGGCGATGCCGCCGGACGTGGACCACAGCCACCACAGCTGCGGCAGGACCAGGAGCCCCACGGGAACGGCAAGCCACAACGTCCCCAAGGTGACCGCCACCGCCGTCGTACTCATGTATTTGGCTGCAAACGGAACGCCGAGGCCGCCCACGATCGCCAAAATCTGGAAGATCGAGGACGCGGCACCGGCTTCGGTGGTGGACATGGCCAGTTCATCGTGCAGGTAGCTGGGCAGCCACGCGGTGACGCCGTAGTAGGAGAACGCCTGGCCGCCGAAGCCCGCCGTCAGCCCGAAGGTCGTCCAGCCGGAGGTGTGCGCCGTCGTCCGCTGCCCGTCCCCACCGGTGGCCTCATCCGGATCCGACACCAGGAAGGCCGTGCGCGGCCCCACCGCCAGGACCCAGACCACGATGGCGGCGACGGCAAGGACGGCGACGGCGGCCAGCGCCAGCCGCCACCCGGTGACCGCCGCCAGCGGGGCCATGGCCACCGAGGTCAGGAAGGACCCGATGTTCAAGGCCGCCGTGTAGATCCCCATGGCGGTCCCCTGCCGGCGCGGTGCGAAATCGCGGCGGATGATCAGGGGCACTGCAATGTTTCCCACCGTGATGGCCACCCCGATGAGCACCGTACCTGCCACCACGAGCACCGGGCCGCCGGCGGAGCGGACCAGCACACCGGCCAGCACCCCCAGGATGGTCAGTGTGACGGCGAACTCCGCCCCGAACCTCCGCGCCGCCAAGGAGGCCAACGGGGCAGCGAGCGAGAAACAGAGCACGGGGATACTGGTCAGCAGGCCTAGCAGGACCGGCGAAAAGTGCAGTTCCGCCTGCATGAGGTCCACCAAGGGCGCGACCGCCACGAAGGGGCCCCGCAGGTTCAGGGCCAGCAGGCCGATGCAGGCCAGCAGGATCCAGCTCTTGGGCATGCGGGAAAGGACGCCGGCGCTCACAGGGACAACATGGGGAATGGGCTTGGATTCATCACCCTCATTGCTATCACGCCGCGAGTGCCCGGGACTCCAGGGCCCTGCCATACGATGAACGTGACCCTGGACGACTGGACACCGCAAAGGACACCCTTGACGCACCGGCTTGCCATCCTTGATGACTACCAGGACGTGGCCCACGGCTTCGCCGATTTCGCGGCCCTGGAGGCTGCCGGCGTCACCATCACCTCGTACCGGGAGCCCTTCGCCTCCCGCGACGCCCTGGTCTCGGCGTTGGCGGGCACCACCATGGTGATCGCCATGCGCGAGCGGACCGCGTTCCCGCGTGAGGTGTTTGAACAACTTCCCGCCCTGCAGCTGCTGGTGACCACCGGCATGGCCAACGCCTCGATCGACGTCGCGGCGGCAACTGAACACGGAGTCACCGTGTGCGGCACGCCCGGCTCGCCCACCGCAGCCCCGGAGCTGACCTGGGCCCTGCTGTTGGCCATCGCACGGCACCTGCCGGCCGAGGACCACTCGCTGCGCGCCGGCGGCTGGCAGTCCACCGTGGGCTTTGAGCTGGCCGGGAAGACCCTGGGCATCGTGGGACTGGGCAAGATCGGCCGGCGGGTGGCGGCATACGGCCAGGCCTTCGGGATGGACGTGGTGGCGTGGAGCCGGAACCTGACGGCGGAGGCTGCAGCCGAAGCCGGCGCGCGCCTGGTCTCTAAGAAGGAACTGTTCACCTTGGCCGACGTCGCAACCCTCCACCTGCGGCTCTCCCCGCGCTCCGAAAACATCGTGGGCGAGGAGGAACTGCGGCTGCTGGGCCCCGAAGGCATCCTGGTGAACACGGCGCGGGGTCCCCTGGTTGACCAGGAGGCACTCCTCAGGGCGCTGACCGAGGGCTGGATCCGCGGCGCCGCCCTGGACGTCTTCGACCAGGAACCGCTGCCGGCCGGGCACCCGCTCCTGGCCGCCCCCAACACGGTACTCTCGCCCCACCTGGGCTACGTGACGCAGGAAAGCTACCGGCAGTTCTACGGCGGAGCCGTGGAGGACATCACCGCCTGGCTGGCCGGCTCACCCGTCCGCACCATCACCGCCTGAGCCGGAAGGAATCCCCATGACCCACAGCATTCGCAGGGCAACAGCGGACGACGCCGGCCCGCTGGCCGCGCTGGCTGCCGTCACCTTTCCGCTTGCCTGCCCGCCGTCGTCGTCACCGTCCGACATCGCCGCGCACCTGGCCAACACGCTCAGCGAAGGACACTTCGCGGTCTACCTCGCGGACCCGGACACCACCATCCTGGTCATCGACGCCGACGGTCCACTCACCGGCTACAGCCTGCTGGTGGACCGGCCCGCCATTGACCCGGACGTGTCCTCCGCGCTGACGCTGGTCCCGTCCGTGGAGATCAGCAAGTGCTACGTCCACCCTGACTACCACGGGCTGGGCGCTGCCGCTGAGCTCATGCACGCCAGCCTCGAGGCGGCCGCCACAACCGGTGCGGCCGCCGCCTGGCTGGGCGTCAACAGCCAGAACGCCCGGGCCATCCGCTTCTACGAGAAATCTGGCTTCCGCAAGGTGGGAACCAAGTCCTTCCGGCTGGGCAGCACGGTGGAACACGACTTCGTGCTGGAACGCCCCCTCCCTTAGGGGAGCCTGCGCGCGCCAAGGCCCGCTGCCGCCCCTTCCAACGGGTAGGCCAGCGGCGGCCGGGGCTCGGCCACCAGTTTCAGTCCCGGTGGAAGGCCTTCAATGGTGCCGGTGGTTCCGGTGGCTTTGATGGTCACCCGGCTCCCGTCCAGCAGGACATTTTCCGCCCGGAACGTGCCCACGGACTCCGGCAGGATCGGGGCCAGGTGCACCACCCCGCGGGTGAAGACGGGGTCGAACCGCAGCAGGATCCGTGCCAGTTGCACCGGCGCCGCCGCCGCCCAGGCCTGCGGCGAGCACGCGGTGGGATACGGAACCGGGCCAGGGTACTCGCCGCGGTCGAACCCGCAGAACAGCTCCGGCAGCCGCCCGTCGAAATGCCGGGCTGCGTCGAGGATCCCGGAGGCCACCCGCTTGGCCTCGTCCACGAACCCGTACCGCATCAGCCCGGTGGCCACCAGGGCCGTGTCGTGGGGCCACACCGAGCCGTTGTGGTAGCTGACCGGATTGTAGGCGCCCATGTCGGAGGCCAGTGTGCGGATGCCCCAACCGGTGAACATCTGCGGGGACATCAGGTTCTCCATGACGGACACTGCTTTGTCTTCGTCCACGACGCCGGTCCAGAGGCAGTGGCCGATGTTGGAGGTCAGCGCATCGACGGGCCGTTTGTCCTTGTCCAGGGCCACGGCATAGTAGCCCTTGTCCGGCAGCCAGAACTTCTTGTTGAACTCCTCCTTGAAGGCTGCTGCCTTGTCTGCCCAGTGCTTTTCGAGGGCGGAATCGCCGCTCCAGTGGGCCAGCAGGGACCTGCCAAGGTAGGCGGAGTAGACATACGCCTGGACTTCACAGAGGGCGATCGGGGCTTCGGCGATGGTCCCGTCGGCGAAGTTGATCCCGTCCCAGGAGTCCTTCCAGCCTTGGTTCACCAGGCCGTGGTCGTTGGGCCGGAGGTATTCCACGAAGCCGTCGCCGTCGCGGTCGCCGTATTTTTCGATCCATTCCAGCGCCCGGTCCGCGTGTGGGAGCAGCGGCTGGATCGCGTCCCGGGAGAGGCCCCACCGGCTCAGCTCGCCCAGGGTGGAGACGAAAAGGGGGGTGGCGTCGGCCGTGCCGTAATACGCCGTACCGCCCAGGGACAGGCCGGCGGTGACGCCGAGCCGGACTTCATGCGGGATGCGGCCGGGTTCCTCTTCGGAATCCACATCCACTTTGGTTCCCTGGATCCCGGCCAGGGTTTGGAGCGTGCCCAGGGCCAGGTTGGGGTTGACCATCAGGCTCATGTAGGAGGTCAGCAGCGAATCCCGGCCGAACAAGGCCATGAACCAGGGCGCCCCGGCCGCCACCGCAGCCCGGTTGGGATGGTGGGCGTCAAAGATGCGCAGGGCACCAAGATCGCTCTGGCTCCGGTTAAGCACGTTCTGGAAGCTGGAGTCCTCGATGCTGATCCGCGGAACGCCTTCCTCCCAGTCCAGGTGCCGGCGCACCCCTTCCCGGTGGTGGGGAAGCCGCCCCTCCTTGAAGGGCTCCTCCGGCGCCTCACCGTTGACCAGGGGCACCACGATGACGCTGGTGCTCCACTTGCCCCGCGCCGGAACCGTGACGTGGAACCGCAGCCCGTCCGTGCTGACCTCTGCTCCCCGTGCGCCGAAGGCGGTGCCTCGTTGCTGGCCATGCCGTGATGCCTCAATGACCAGCCTCCCGTCCGTGATGGCCCGGGTGGTGTCGTCCAGGCCGCTGGTACGGCCGCCCTTCACCTCGAAAAGGTCGGCCTGGTCGGCATCGACGAGCAGCTCGATCTCGCAGTCCACCGGCTCGGCTGCATAGTTTTCGAGGGAAATGTCGTCCTGCAGCCCCGGGCCGATGTGGCGGACCTGGCGGACCACCAGGGGGCTGTCAAACCTGCCGCCGGGCCATTTGGCGCGGCCCACGAACGTGGCCTCGAACGGTTGGGGACGCTGGGCTGACAATGGTTCGCGCAATGAGCCGTTGATCCGCAGCATCCAGCGCGAGATGATCCGCGTGTCCTGGAAGAAGACTCCGTTGGTGCCGGCGTCAGGACTGATGTCGCCCGTGCCGGAGGAGATGCAGAACGATGATCCCTCCAGGACCGTGACCGAGCCCGAATCGGATACTGCTGCCTCGTTGTCTGCATTCCAGGCGGTCATGGAAAGGCTCCCTTCTCGGGCAGATGCCCCCGGGGGATCGGGAAGCATTCAGGCCCCCAATAAATTCTGGTGTACCCGGGGGACCTGCGGAACCCCTGAGGGCGTCCTCCCTTCAATGAGTTCGGCGTAGAGCTCCAGGTGGTCGGCAACCATGCGGCCGGCGCTGAACCGCTCTTCCACCGTTTGCCGGCACACAGCTCTGTCCAGCCCGGCCGCGGCCGCCACAAAGCCGGCCAGTTCCTCGGTCTTTCCCAGGAATCCTGTCCGGCCGTGCTCCACGATTTCCGGGGCCGCGCCGATGAGCGTCCCGATCACCGGGGTGCCGGTGGCGAGCGCCTCGATCATCACAAGGCCGAATGGTTCGGACCACTGGATGGGGTTCAGGAATGCCGTTGCCCCGCCCACCAGCCGGTATTTGGCGGCATCGTCCACTTCCCCGACGAAGTCCTCGTTGGGGCCCAGGATCGGTTCGATGACTTCGCGGAAAAAGCGGACCTCTTCCGGTTCGCGCATCTTGACGGCAATTTTGAGGTGCATTGCCGCCTGCCTGGCGATGGTAATGGCCTCGAGCAGGCCCTTGTCCGGACTCGAGCGGCCAACGAAGCACAGATAGCCGCCGCTGCCGGTCCCCACGGGCACGGCGGAGAGGTCCATTCCGTGGTGGATGACGCGGGTGACGGGAACCGCGGGGGCGTGCGACGCCTGGTCCCTGGAAATGGCGATCACGGCCCCACGCCGGGCAACGGCACGGTAGATATCCGCCGCCTGGGCGTCGATGGGGCCGTGGATGGTGGTTACTACCGGCACTCCGGCCGGCCGGTGCAGGTAGAGGGGCCCGGCCATGGTGTGGTCGTGGATGATGTCCACATCCTGCAGACCCTCGTAGGCCCTGACAACATGGCTGAGCTCGCTGATGCTGGTACCCAGCCCCTCATACTCGGCGGCTCGCATCCCGGGAACGAGCCTTACCGGGCACGTACTCTCGAGCGGTGCCGCGAGCAGGACTTCATGCCCTGCGGCGGCGAAGCCCCGGGCCAAGGTGTCCACCACCCGTTCCGTGCCACCGTAGGTTGCCGGCGGGACCGGGATCCACGGCCCTGAGACAAGTCCAATCCGCATTCCTGGCCTCCCAGGTTACAGGCCGGGCTCCCCAGCAGGCCGGGCAAAATAACACCGGATGCGCTCTTGCACCCGATGATTCTTCGATTCCGAGGGCCCGCTGCATGACCGCCTGATCCGACTATTACCCACGACGGTCGCCGCCACAAGACCCAATGTGGCGGATCTCATAGCAGATGCCGGAATGGCGGCCCACTGCCGGCCGGTTATGCAGGCCATGAAGATTGAGATCTGGTCCGACGTTGCCTGCCCGTGGTGCTTCATCGGCAAGCGCCGCTTTGAGTCCGCCCTGGCGTCCTTCCCGCACCGTGATGCCGTTGACGTCGTGTGGCGGAGCTACCAGCTGGATCCCGGGCTGCCGGACCACTTCGATGGCACCGAACTGGAATACCTGAGCAGCCGCAAGGGGATGCCGGCGCAGCAGGTCTCGCAGATGTTCGACCATGTGGCGCAGCAGGCCAAGGACGAGGGCCTGGACTACCGCTTCGACAAGGTAGTGGTGGCCAACAGTTTCACGGCGCACCGGCTGATCCACCTCGCTGCCGCCCACGGCCAGCAGGACGCAGCCAAGGAGCGCCTGCTCAGCGACCATTTCGAGCACGGCAAAGATATCGGCAGCCGCGAGTACCTGGCAGGACTGGGCCGGGAGCTGGGCTTGCCGGAGCATGAAGTGGACGAACTCTTCAGCACGGACAAGTACTCGGACGCGGTCCGGTCTGATTTCCGGGAAGCCCAGTCCCTGGGCATCAGTGGTGTCCCGTTCTTTGTGATCGACCGCAAGTTCGGCCTCTCCGGCGCCCAGCCGGCGGAAACGTTCACCCGGGCGCTCCACCAGGCGTGGCAGGAAGCCAACCCGTTGGTGCTGGTCGATTCCACGGAAGCCGGGGCCTGCGGGCCGGACGGTTGCGCAATCTAGCGCCTTTTACTGACACATCGCGGTAAAGTGTCTGCATGCCCAGGATTTCAGCGGCCAGCAACGCCGAGCAACGCGCTGACACGCAGCGCCGTATCCTCACAGCCTTCGGCGAACTTCTTTTCACCCATGGCCTTCCCGGGTTGACCATGACGGACGTGGCCCGGCACGCAGGGGTGGGCCGGACCGCCGTCTACAACTACTACGCGGACATCGAAGAACTGTTGATTGCCTACGCGCTGGAGGAGACGGAAAAGTTCCTCTCGGACCTGCGCGATTCGCTGGGCCGCCTGGAGAACCCGGTGGAACGGCTGGCCCTCTACGTCCGCGCCCAGGTGGTTGACCTCAGCCGCCGCCACCTTCCGCCCGGGCCGGCCATGGGAGCTGTGCTGTCGCCGTCGTCCTTTGCAAAGCTCTCCGACCATGTCAGCGAGCTCAGCACCCTGCTGCAGGGCATCCTGCGTGACGGCATGGAGCAGGGCTACCTGCCGGTGGCGGACGTGGGCCAACAGTCCCAGTTGATCCTGGGCACGTTGTCCTCCAGTGCCGCCAGGGGCAGCGACGAGCCCGCCGAACTGGAAGCGCGCGTGGCCCGGACTGTGCGGTTCATCCAGTTGGGGGCGGGGGCAAGGTTCGACGACGAGGGGCGGCCGCTGCGCGTGGCCGGCCTCCCGGCGGCGGCCGGCTAAGCCGTGGTCAGCGCGCCGGCACGGCGGCCGGCGTCACCGGAAGCTTGTTGGCATCCGCAGTACGGCGGCTTTCCCGGGGGCAGCCCAATGTGCCAGGGGTCTGGTCCACCACGTCCGCCGGGACGAGGGCTGCGAAGTCATGGGCCAGGATCACGTCCACGCTGGCGTCGGTCCTGCTGTCCTGGAAGTAGTCGGACCCGGGCACATTCCGCTGCACCGTGAAAGCGGCAGCCTGCCCGGCGGCGCCTGAGACCACCGCCGCAACGCCCCGGTAGCCGGCGTTGACGTTCGAAACATTGCCCACCGCGAACTTCCGCGCCAGGAACTCATCCGCCACGGAACGGGCCAGGCCGGCCCGGGTGGTGGAGTTGTAGACGTTGAGGCTGACCTTCTCATTGGGCGTGTAGTCGAACACCGCAGCAGGGCACGAAGCCACGGCCTTCTGGCTCGGCTCGGCCGTCGGCACCTTCAGCCGCCCGTTAATGATGGCCAGGGCAACGATGATGGCGGCGGCGATCAGCCCCACCAGCAGGACCAGCACCACACCGTGCAGCACGCGGCGGCGGACCCGGGCCGTCTCGTCGGCGTCTTGGGCAGCTTCCATCGCCGCCCGCAGTTCGGCGCCGGACACCACACGGTGGCCATGCAGGACGCTGAGGTCCTTCGGCGCGCGGCTAGCCATCGAGCACCAGGACACGGGCGTGGATCGCGGTGCGCTGGTGCAGTGCCGTCCGGACCGCGCGGTGCAGGCCGTCCTCCAGGTAAAGGGTCCCCTGGTACTGCACCACGTGCGGGAACAAGTCACCGAAGAATGTGGAGTCTTCGGCCAGCAACGCCTCCAGGTCCAGCGTGCGCTTGGTGGTCACCAGTTCGTCCAGCCGGACCGGCCGCGGCGGCAGCGACGCCCACTGTTTCGGCGTGCTGTAACCATGGTCGGGGTAAGGGCGGCCCTCGCCCACAGCTTTGAATATCACCATGCAACAGTAGGCACCGTGCCGCCCCAGGGAAAGTATCAGGGCGGACCGGCGCCAGGTTGTAGCCAAACAGTGACCATCCGTCACATCGCTCCGCTCCACGGCGGCGGGGCGGTTCCTGCTGACAGAATGGAGCCATGACCGCATCCGAGTCCCCTGCCATGTCCGTGCCCGGAACCCGCCTGCCCTCCACGCCCCCGCTGGCGCTGCTGCTTGATGTGGATGGGCCGGTGGCAAGCCCGGTGACCCGCGACGTAAAGCCGGACATCATCCTTGACCTGGTGGCACTCGCAGCAGCCGGAATCCCCGTCATCTTCAATACCGGACGCTCGGACGCGTTCATCCGCGAACAGGTCATGGAACCGATGATCGCCGCCGGGATACCGGCGGGAACGGTCATCCACGCCGTTTGCGAAAAGGGCGCGGTCTGGTTCAGCTATACCTCCGCGGGGGCCGGCCCCATCCACGTAGACCGGGAACTCGCCGTGCCCGCAGCGTACGGCGACGACATCCGGCGCCTGGTGGCGGAGGATTACGCTGCCCACATGTTCTTTGACGAAACCAAACGCGCCATGGTCTCGGTGGAGCAGCACATCGACGTGCCAAGCGCCGACTACCTGGCCGAGCAAAAGCTGTTCGACGCGGACGCCATGGAGCTCATGGGCCGGCACGGACTGGGTGTTGTCCGGCTGGACCACCATGCGCCCAATTCCGACGACGAAGTGGATTACCGGGTGGATCCCACCATCATCTCCACCGACATCGAGTCCGTGCGGCTGGGCAAGGATCTCGGCGCCAGCCGCGCGGTGGAACTGCTGGCCGCCCAGGGCATCACGCCGCAGGCCTGGCGGACGGTGGGCGATTCCCGGACCGACTATGCGATGGCCGACTGGCTCCACCACAACGACCACCCGGTCAAGCACGTTGACGTCCGGCCCGCAGATGGTGTGCCCGGCAAGCCCTACCCGGTCCTCACGGCAGCGGACCTGGGGCTGGACAGCACGGTGATCCACGACGACGCCGGCGGCGCTTTCCTGCGCGCCTGGCGGGAGGCACTGGGCGCCTGAGTCCCTGCCGCCGCAGTCCGAAACCTGGCGTTACCACGGCAGGACTATCATGCAGGTAAGAAAGCTTACTTCGACCACCACGGAGACAACCATTACAGAAGCACCGGTCCAGGACGAGGTCTACTACGGCGGCCAGGCGTCCGTGGAGGAACAATTTCACGCTGAGATCACGTCGGCGGCGGCGGAACAGCGCCTCAGGCACCGCCCCGATGTCATCCGGCACAAGGGCCGCTACGCCCTGATCAACGACACCAGGACCCCGTACCAGGCAATGGTGGAGGACCTGCTGTTCCTGCGCAACGTCCTGGCGAACGCAGGCCTCGCCTACCTCCTGGTCCGCGGCAACAACGATCGGCCCGTGGTGGCGCTGGACTGGAAGAGCCGGAAGAAACTCCGCGCCGCCCTGGTTGAGGCGTGCAGGGACGAGCCCTTTTACTCCATGACCGTGGACGCCAAGAAGAAGACCTCCGTCCTGGTGGCCGACGGCGAGCTGTCCTCCAACCGGCAGGCACGGATCTTCCGCCTGTACCGGCCACGGGTGGAGCCGGTCGGCGGTTTCGAGTTCGGCGCCTCGGCCGGCGTCCAGATCGAGCTGTGGTCCTTTGAAGGCGAGGAACTGATCCTCCCCATCGAGAACTCCCTGACCCGCAGGACCATGCTGCGGCAGGACGCTGTCCGCGGCACCGTGGAACGCTACGGCCACACCTGGCCCACCATCGAGAACATGTTCGCCGACCATGCCAGCGACATCAGCTTCGATATCGACCTGGTCTTTTCCTGGGTGGACGGAAGCTCTCCGGAATACATCGCGGCCCGCCGCGCCCAGCAGCAAGGCGTGGTCCTTGGCGAGGGCGACGACCATGAGGCCCGGTTCCGCCAGATCAACGAACTCAAGTACGCACTGCGCTCCGTGTACATGTTCGCCCCGTGGATCCGCCGCATCTTCATCGCCACGGACTCCCCCGCTCCGGCCTGGCTGGCAGAGCACCCGTCCGTCACGATCGTCCGCAGCGAAGAGTTCTTTGCGGATCCCTCAGTGCTGCCCACGCACAATTCCCAGGCAGTCGAGTGCCAGCTGCACCATATCGAGGGGTTGTCCGAGCACTTCCTCTACTCCAATGACGACATGTTCTTCGGCCGGCCGGTAGGCCCGGACATGTTCTTCACCCCCGGCGGCATCACCAAGTTCATTGAGGCCGAAACCAGGATCGGCCTGGGCGAGAACGCTGCCGAGCGCAGCGGGTTTGAGAACGCCGCCCGGGTCAACCGCAAGCTCCTCTGGAACCGGTTCGGCCGGATCACCACCAGGCACCTGGAGCACACCGCCGCTCCGCTGCGGCGCAGCCTCGTGGCCCAAATGGAGGAGGAATTCCCGGAAGAGTTCCGGAAGACGGCGGCCAGCAGGTTCCGCGCGGCGGACAACATCTCCGTCACCAACTCGTTCTATCACTACTACGCCCTGCTGACGGGCCGCGCGGTTACGCAAACAGCCGCGAAGGTGCGCTACGTGGACACCACCATGCGGGCCGGGATTAACTACCTGCCCAAGCTGCTCGCCAAGCGGAACATGGACTTCTTCTGCCTGAACGACGGCAGTTTCCCCGAAGTCAGTGCCGACGAACGCGCAGAAGCCGTGACCGAGTTCCTAGACAAGTACTTCCCGATCAAGGCGCCCTGGGAAAAGTAAGTCCGGGCACGAGTGCCCGGACTTACCGGCTGGCCGTCTCCGGGAGCCGCCGCTCCTAGTTGCGGCTGGTCACTCCCTGCTTGGTGCTTCGGCGCTGCTTGGCGGTTTCGGGGATCCGAACTCCGGCAGCTGCCAGGCGCCGGGCGGTTTCCTCGGGCGAGACGTACTCACCCACCGTGGCCGCATGGCCCATCGGCACCACGGAGTGCACGATCGTGTGCTCGTAGACGTGCACCAGGTTGAAGGCCTGTCCGCCGTCTTGCCCGCGGGTGCCTCCCACCGGAACGTTGAGGTCCTGCGTGTAGCAGGATGCGGAAGCGACCGAGACCGGAACACCGGCGAAGCTGGCCGTGGTGGAGTAATGCAGGTGGCCGGCCAGGATGGTGCGGACGTCAGAGTTGCGGACCACCGCTGCCAGGGAGGCCTGGTCGCGCAACTCCACCAGCACCGAAAGATCGAGCACCGATGGGACCGGCGGGTGGTGGAGCGCCAGGATGGTGCCGTCCGGGGCGGGCGTCTCAAGTTGCCGGGCCAGCCACTCAAGCTGCGCTGCACTCAGCTCGCCGTGGTGAAACCCTGGGACGGTGGTGTCCAAGGTAATGACGCGCAACCCGTTGATGAAGTAGCTGTGGTCCACCGGCTCATCGGTGCCTGGCTGGTCCAGCAGGCCCCGGCGGAAGTTCGCGCGGTCGTCATGGTTCCCCATGGCCCAGATCACCTTGGCGCCGAGTTCCTCGCATGCCGGGTCCACAATGGCCCGCAGTTTCACATAGGCTTCGGGATCGCCCTTGTCTGCGAGGTCGCCCGTGAAAATCACGGCCTCCGGCCGTGCGCCGGACGCTTTGACTTCCTCGAAGAGCTGGATGAGGCGTGCTTCGCTGTCGACGGTTCCGTAGAGGGGTTCTGGACCTCCCAACAGGTGGGGATCACTCAAGTGGAGTAGGAAGTGGCGTGGCCGGGGATGTTCGGCCTCGATGTGCTCCATTGCTACCTCTATGGTCGGTGGGAAGCCGTTCTTCCCTTGTACCCTTCAGTAATATTTATCCAATCAGACATTTGGCAAACTTGGGGTGAATCGCCGTAGCTGATGTGGAAAAAATCAAAAGAACTGCGCTTCTGCAGACTTAATTCGGCCTGCCCGGCGTATCAGCCCAGCGCATCCTCTATCGCTTCGATGACCTTGGGCGAGTCCGGCTCCACGGTGGGGCCGAACCTGGCCGCCACCGTCCCGTCACGGCCCACCAGGAACTTTTCGAAATTCCACTTCACCGCTCCCGGCAGCAAGCCGGTCCGGAACTTGGTCAGCTCGGAATACAGCAGGTGCTGGTTCCGGCCCCGGACGTCCGCCTTGGCCGTCAGCGGGAACGTCACCCCGAAGTTGCGCTCGCAGAACTCCGCGATCTCACTGTCGGTGCCGGGCTCTTGTCCGGCGAACTGGTTGCACGGGACACCGAGGATCTCGAAGCCGCGTTCGCGGAACTTTCCATAGAGTGCCTCGAGGCCGGCGTACTGGGGCGTGAACCCGCAGTTGGAGGCGACATTGACCACCAACACCACCCTCCCCTTGAACTGGCCGAAGTTCGTCCTCGTTCCGTCGTTGAGGAGCAACGGGATCGGGTACAGGGGTGCCGGGCGCTGCGTCTGCGAAAGGAAGCTCATACGGGGAATTCGTTGCCGTCGGCACGGTGTACGGGTCCGGAGTTGAAGAATTTTCCCGTCTAGGACGTCGTCGGGGCGGGTGTTGGCTCGAGCGTTGTTGGGGCAGGCGTTGGCTCCACCGTCGTCGGGGCGGGTGTTGGCTCGAGCGTTGTTGGGGCAGACGTTGGCTCCACCGTCGTCGGGACAGGTGCCGGAGTCGGCTCGGTGAGCGCCGTCGTCGGCGTCGGCATCGGGTCGGGCGCGGGCGTCGTCGTCGGCATCGGGTCGGGCGCGGGCGTCGTCGTCGGGTCGGGCGCGGGCGTCGGGGCGGGTGCGAGCGTCGGCTCAGTGGGTGTCGGCGTCGGCATCGGTGTCGGGGAGGGCACGCCCGTCGGCGTTGGCGTCGGACCACTCGGCGTCGGGGTCGGCTCAGCTGGAGACGGGGACGGCGACGCCGTCGGGGTGCCGGAGGTCGGGTCGGACGACGACGGCGGGGCACTGGGCGAAGGCTGGGCAGCCGCCGCCGGGGCCGGCGTCGTCAACTGGCCGTTGGACATTGGAAAGAAGGTAGCGGACGGCGCCGGACCAGGCAGCAGGGGCGCCGGGCCGGGCGATGCCTCCAGCCCGGCGGCCGGGGACGATCCCCGGTCCACCTGGAGCGGGATGGTCCAGCTGATCCTCCCATCGGACACCCCAGGGCCGGGGCCGTAGGAAACCATGCCGGCCGGGAGCTCCTGGCCCAGGGGGCGCAGGTGGAGGAAGCTCCAATTCAACGGATTGGTGTAGCGGCCGTCCTGGATGGTCTCGAAGTGCAGGTGGCAGCCGGTGGACCAGCCCGTGGTTCCCACCCTGGCGATGACCTGGCCCACCTGTACCCGGTCGCCGGTATGGACGCCAATCGACTCAAGATGGTTGTACGTGGTGATGAGGCCGTCACCGTGATCGATTTCCACCCGGTTGCCTCCGCCCCAAGGATGCCATCCCGCTGCCCGGACCACCCCGGAGTCAGCCGCATGGACGGGGGTTCCGCAAGCTGCCGCATAGTCCTGGCCAAGGTGGAAGTCTCCCGATGTCCCGCTGAGGGGACTCACCCGGAAACCGAAGGGCGAGCTCGGGGCGAGCAACTGGAGCGGCGCCATCAGGAAGCCTGCAGGCGGCCGGTCCACACCGGCCGGGCCGACCACCAGTCCCACCGACGGGTCCTGGAAACCGCCCAGCGCTGCGTGCGGGAAAGTCAAAGTCACATTGGGATCCGAAGCGATGGCTGGGGGAAGCGACCCGGCACCAACCCGGTCCGAGGCCGGCGGCCCGGCATTGCCGTCCGCCGCCCGGGTGTCCGCACCCTCGACCGCCCCGGCCGACGCCACGCCACCGTCAGTCCCGGCCCGGTCCACCGCCCCTGCCAACCGGACGGGTCCTGCCGCGCCCCCGGAGAGGTTGACGGCATAGACCGCAGCCGCGACCACACCGGCGGCGGCCGCGGCACGGGCCAGGTGGGGAAATGTTCGCTGGGCCGGTTTGCCGTTACCAGGCACCCAAGACTTGCCCATTGATTGACTCCAGGACGGGGGTTGCCGCACGTTGTCTCGACGGTACGTCCCATGGGACCACAGGTCCGTCCGCCGGGGAACCCTGGAGCAGCACAATGCGGGTTTTTTGTGGGCGTTAGGGGCGGGGACATGCCTGCCGGCCAAGCCGACGACTGACGCGCAGTCCGAAATGGGCAAGAATGGCTCATGCGCAATGTCCTTCGTACCTGGCGGGACGAAATCAAGAAGACGTTCTCCGGGAACGCCGACGCACCACCGGAATGGTCGCTGCGGCTCGCGGAGGGCGACGACGCCGGCTACCACCTCCCAGGGTCGGCGGTGTGGGCGGTACACGGCTCCATGTCGCCCATCGTGGGCGGAATCCGGACGCTGCTCATGCAGTCGCTGCATCCCGGTGCCCTGGCGGGTGTGCACGAGCACTCCAACTTCCGCGAGGATCCCCTCCGCCGGCTGGCCAATACCATCCGCTGGATTTTCACCGTGACCTACGGTTCCACGGCCGCCGCGGAGGAGGCCTCACGGCGCGTCCGCCGCCTCCACGAGCCGGTGCAGGGAAGCTACCAGGATAACGGCGGCACCGAACGCGCATACAGCGCCAACGATCCCGGGCTGGCGGCCTGGATCCATATTGCCTTTACGGACGGATTCCTGGCCGCGCACAGGATCTGGGGCGGCCCGATCCCCGGCGGAGAAGATGCGTATGTCCGCGAGTGGGCCCAGGCCGGCCGGCTCATGGGCGTGGAGGATCCGCCAGTCACCCGGGCACAGATGCGCCGCCAACTGGACGCTTGGTACGAGCAGGGCGAACTGCGGGCCGACGGCAGGGTCAAGGAAACGGTGGAGTTCATCCGCAACGCACCCCTGCATCCACTCTTGAGGTCGGGTTACCGCGTATTGTTCGCGGCCGCCGTTTACAGCCTTGAGCCCCGGTACCGCCGGATGCTGGGACTCTCCGTTCCACGGCTGGGCCCCTTCCCCCTGCCGGTGAAGCTGGCAACAAAGCTGGTGCTCGGCGTCGTCCATCTCGCCCTTGGCGGACTCCGCAGGCGTAAAGGTCCCAGCGAATCAGCAGCCCGGGAACGGCTGCGCCGCCTGGGCGAACCCGCCGCGGATCCGACCTGAGCATTGCCCGCTGTCCCATTGGGAAGGCCTGGCTGGTTAAACGAAAGAACCCGGCCCCTGGCAGCTGCCGGGACCGGGTTCCAACCGGCGGAGAATGGGGGATTTGAACCCCCGAGGGCGTTAACCCAACACGCGTTCCAGGCGTGCGCCATAGGCCGCTAGGCGAATTCTCCAACTGCTTCTGAATCAAAAGCAGGTACCAGATTACCTGAACTTTTCCGCATCGCCCAATTGGACCGCCCGGGCCCTGTTTTCGGACGCGCCCTGCAAGAGCTTCCGGGTCCCGCCAGGCTCCGTCTTTGCTCCGGCAATGGACGCCCCCAATGCGCCCATTCCCTGGTGCTGCACCGTTGAGCTGCCGGGTCCGGTTCGTTCAGCCAGGCCACGCAGCTCACAATCTTGAGATTGCCCCAATCGGTGTATATACAAATGATCGCGGCTGCCCCGGGGATAAGCAATGGAAATCCGCGACGTGACCGGCGTTTCCTGCCTCGCGCCCCCTCCGTCACAGCGGCAGCCGGCCGATTCGAGTCGCGCCGCATGTTCAGGTAAAGTGTTTGACGGCCCCTCATGTGGCGTCATCCTGTTGAACTCCCCCAGGACCGGAAGGTAGCAAGGGTAAATGGGCTCTGGCGGGTGCATGGGGGGTCTTTACTATTCCCCCACAGGGCGGCAGGATGTCAGCCCGGATTGGTAGGGTTTTCTCCGTGACAGTTACCACCGCCCTGTACCGCAGATACCGTCCCGACTCGTTCGCTGACGTTATCGGGCAGGAGCATGTCACCGAACCGTTGATGACGGCTTTGCGCAAGAACCGCGTCAACCATGCCTACCTTTTCTCCGGCCCCAGGGGCTGCGGCAAAACCACTTCCGCCAGGATCCTGGCACGCTGCCTCAACTGCGCCCAGGGCCCCACCGACACCCCGTGCGGGACCTGCCCCAGCTGTGTGGAACTGGCCCGTGGCGGCTCAGGTTCCCTCGACGTCATCGAGATCGACGCCGCGAGCCATGGCGGCGTGGACGACGCCCGGGACCTCCGTGAGCGCGCCACCTACGCCCCGGTCCGGGACCGCTACAAGATCTTCATCATCGACGAAGCCCACATGGTCACCTCGGCCGGGTTCAACGCCCTCCTGAAGATTGTCGAAGAGCCGCCGGAACACATCAAGTTCATCTTTGCCACCACGGAGCCGGACAAAGTCATCGGCACCATCCGCTCCCGGACCCACCATTACCCTTTCCGGCTGGTGCCGCCCGAGCCGCTGATGGCCTACCTTGAGCTCCTGTGCCGCCAGGAGAATGTTCCGATCGCTCCCGGCGTGCTGTCCTTGGTTATCCGGGCCGGCGGCGGTTCCGTCCGCGACTCCCTGTCCGTCCTGGACCAGCTCATGGCAGGCGCCGGACCCAACGGGCTGGACTACGAGCTCGCCGTCGCACTGCTCGGCTACACCCACGCCTCACTGCTGGACGACGTCGTGGAGGCGGTGGCCGCTTCGGACGCTGCAACGGTCTTCCGAGCCGTGGACCGCGTCATCCAGACGGGCCATGATCCGCGGCGGTTCGTGGAAGACCTGCTGGAACGCTTCCGCGACCTCATCATCGTCCAGGCGATGCCGGAAAGCGCGCACGTCATCCTGCGCGGCATGCCGGCGGACCAGATCGCACGGCTTCAGAACCAGGCGCACAACCTTGGCGCCGCTGAGCTGTCGCGGGCTGCGGACGTTACCAACACGGCCCTGACGGAGATGACCGGAGCCACGTCGCCGCGGCTGCACCTTGAACTCTTGTGCGCCCGGATCCTCCTGCCCAGCTCCGAGCAGAACGAACGCGGCATGGCGGCACGGATCGACCGGGTGGAACGGCGCCTCAACTACGCCGGGAACGACGTCGGTGCTGCCGCGGCGGCGGCTTCCGTCCCCGCACCAGGGAACCCAGTCCAGGCGCAGGTGCCCGCCGACCCGGCTTCCGTTCCTGCGTCACCCAGCCAACGCCCTGCCGAGGAAGCCGCCCGGCCCGTTCCCCACCCCGGCCGGGATTCGGCGGACCAGCCATCGAATGCTTCGCCGCCCGCCGTCCGCCCGCGGGAAACCGAACAGGCAGCGCCCGCCCAGGCCGGACCGGCCGCCCCTGCGGCGCCGGTTCCTTCCGCGGGACCGGAATCCCCCGCAGGGCCGGCCTCCGGAAGCAGCCAGGCAGCGCCCTCGCCGGATTACCGCAACTCCCTCACTCCCCCACGCGTAAGCACCAACGACTGGCCGGTGGAGGAGCCAGCCCGTGGCCGCCCAGCTCAGGCGCCCGCTGCGGCAGCAGCCCCCACCGCAACGCCGCCGGCGCCGCAGGAGCAACCGGTGCGGTCCACCACGGCCGCACCCCCGGCAATGGGTGACGTTGAAGTCCTCCGCAGGGCTTGGCCTGATGTCCTGCAGACCCTGTCGAAGATCAAGCGCAGCACCTGGGCCTTGGTGGAACCCAACGCACAGGTCAGCGCCTTCGACGGCAGCATCCTGACCCTCTCCTTCACCACGCCTGGACTCGCCGGAGCCTTCGGCCGGGCGGACCACTCCGACAATCTGCGCCAGGCCATCCACAAGACGGTAGGCATCGACCTCCAGATCAACGCGGTTGCCGGCGGCGCCAGCCATGCGAGCTCTGAGCCAAACCCAAAAGTGCCGGCCAGCCCGGTGGTTCCGGCCACTTCAGCTGACGTTGCCTGGGGACTTGCTCCGGCCCCCGCCAAATCAACCACGGACACGGCAGACAATGCTGCCGTGCCCATGCCGGCTGCCGCGCCTGCGCCTGCGCCTGCACCTGCACCTGCACCTGCACCCGCAACGGCACCGGCATCTGCACCTGCGGTATCGCCGACACCAGCCGTAGCACCAGTAACGGCATCTGCATCCGTCCCGGCCCAGGCCGCGTTGTCGCCCGCACCCTCCGGTGACAACCAGCGCCGGGAGTCCGTCCAGCCGGCATCCGAAGACGCAGGAGGCCCGGGCAAGGCGGCCGGCCCCGCACCGACGCAATCTCCGTACCCCTCCGCCGCCGGAGACTACTCCTACTCGGACGACGACTGGGGCCCGCCCCGGGACGAGGACGCTCCGCCGCTGGATGAAGAGCCTCCCATGGACTGGGAACCTTCGGCCCCTACCGCCGGCCCCACCGCTCCGCCGGGCCCCACCGCCGGCACGGACCGGCCTTCCGGCAACAACCGCACAGAAGCCGCGCGTAACGCGGGACCCGCCACCGCCCCTTCCGGCAACACCGGACACGGAGGGGCCCCATCTGCGGGAGCCGCGCCCGACCCTTGGGCCCGGGCCGTGGAGCAGGCACCGGGTGTCTGGGTGGTTGGAGACAAAAGCAACGTTGGTGCACCGTCAGCCAGTGCTTCCGTGGCCGAATCGGCGACGCCACCTGCCGCGGCTCCGCATTACGAACCAGCCACCGCCCAAGTTCCGCCTGCCATCCCGGCCTCCGCAACCAAGGCCACGGCGGAGGCGGACTGGAGTGTGGGAGCGGTCAACGACGGCAGCCGTGAGGACTCGGTCCGGGAAGCTCACCCGCCTGCACCGGCCCAGCCTGCTCCGGAACCCGAACTGGCCATGGCATCAGCCGGGCCCGCTGCACCTGCCCCGTCGCGGCCACAGGCTCCGGCGGCCGCAGCCTCAACAGGACGGCCTGAAACGCGGCAAAGCCTCTACCAGCGGCTGTCCAACAGCCCGGAAGCCGAGGCCGGCCGAGCCAAGGCGCCCGCCAGGGCCGCAACCGCACCCAGCGCGTACGTCCAGGACATCCCGAGCGCCGACGACGAAACCATCGAAGAGTCCGGGGTCTTCGGACGCGCAGCAGTGGAGCGTATTCTGGGCGGAAAGCTGATCGAGGAACGGTCCACGGACGGCAGTCCCATAGCGCCCCGGTACTGACCTGCCACAAAGCCACAAACCGTTGGTCCGCACCTGTTGACCTGCCCGCCATCCACATCGAACTAAAGAGGGAATTGTGTACGAAGGTGCTGTCCAGGAGCTGATTGACGAGCTCGGACGCCTTCCAGGGGTGGGACCCAAGTCGGCGCAACGGCTGGCGTTCCACATCCTCGAAGCCGATCCCCAGGACATGAAACGGCTGGTCGAGGCCATTACCACGGTCAAGGACAAGGTCAAGTTCTGCACCGTCTGCGGCAACGTCACCGAACAGGAACTCTGCAACATTTGCCGGGACCCACGCAGGGACCCGTCCTTGATCTGCGTGGTGGAGGAGTCCAAGGACGTCCTGGCCGTGGAGCGCACCCGGTCCTTCCGTGGCCGTTACCACGTACTTGGCGGCGCGATCAATCCCATTGCCGGCATCGGGCCGGAGCAACTTCGGATCCGCGAACTGCTCACGAGGCTGAACGACGGCGCCATCCAGGAAGTCATCATCGCCACAGACCCCAACCTTGAGGGCGAGGCCACGGCAACCTACCTTGCCCGCATGCTCAAGACGATCGGGATCACGGTCACCCGCCTGGCGTCCGGCCTACCGGTGGGAGGCGATCTCGAATACGCGGACGAAGTCACTTTGGGCCGCGCCTTCGAAGGCCGTCGAAACGCCCTGGCCTGAGGGGCTGCCCATCGGCTGCAGCATCAGGCCCGGCCGGATTTTCCTGCCGAAGACGACGCCGCCAGGACGCCACCTGAGCTCCAGCCACCAGCAAGCCGCCAACGCCGCCCTGGATCACGAGGCCGGAAGCACCCAACGGCACGTGCGCGGCCTCCCCGCCCAGTGGTTCTCCGTTGACGCATGGAACCTGGGTCCCGTCGGCTGCTTCCTGCAGTCGGGATGAGAGCCAGCCGAACGGCTCCACAGCGGTGTCCTGCTCCGCGACAAGCATGACGAACACCACGCTGGGGCTTGATGCGGCCAGCCACATGATGCGCTCGGTCCGGTAAACCTCAGTGGTTCCTGCCTGGACTCTGGAGCATTCATAGGCCAGGAAGGTCCCGTCCGGCGCCTGTTGCACATTAATGGCCACGGTTACCGGTTCCTCCGCACGGACAGCCGGGAGCAACAGGACACAGGTCCCGATTCCGCCGGCCACCAGGAACAGGGCCACGAACCAACCCGCGACGCCGGCCCGGGCACGGGTCCGCACGAGGGACGCCACTGCCGCCCCCATTACGCTGAACAAGACTGCTTCCACCACCGCAACCATGGCGGAGACCCCTGCCGGCGCTCCAGGCTGCCGGGCAAGCGCTGCCTGTGCCAGCAGGACGGCCAGGATGAGCACCGCGAATACCAGGCAGCGCATGATCGAAGCAACGATCGGGGCCACCAGGCCTGCGGGCCGCTCCTGCCCCCGGGACCCGCGCCAACAGGCCATACCCCAGTGCATTGCGACGAACGCGGATGCGGCCGGAAACAGCAGGAGCGCCAGCAGATAGGCAGACACGGACACGGGCATCGATTCGGCGGACTCGTCCGCACTTCGGGACAGCCAGGAAACCGTCCCAACAACAACCCCCATGGCGACGGCGGCGCCCAGGGTGAACGTCCAAAAACGCAGCGTACGCACTGCCCGCCACCAGTCCAGCGCCGCCGTCCGCAGCGCCGGCCCGAGCACCGGACCGGCCGTTGGTTCACCCCGGTCATCGCCCGGAGGTTGCCGGCCGCCGTCGTCCCGGCCGATGGGTTCAAAGTAGGGCCCGGGCAGTTGGGGATCAGGGAGGTGCCAATCGCCGGCCACGTGCGGACTCCTTTCACCGGACGGGCCCCGCCCAGGCGTTGTCCGGCCTGGCCGCCGCCATCTGGTTCAGAGCGCCATCTGGTTCAGATTAGTCCCATCGTGGGCCGGTATGTGGTCATAATTCAACGTCCCTCCGGGCACGGCGATAAACTGTCGGAGGAAGTCGCGCCGCCAGGCTTCATGGCCTCCAAAACTCCAACTGATCCGATGAAGGTACGCGCATGAGTACGCCCACTACCGAACTGCACAACGCAACCCAGCCGCTGGTGGCGCCCGCCGCCGGCGCGGTGACCAAACAGCTCATCGTGCAGAAATTCGGCGGCTCCTCCGTGGCGGACGCCGAAGGGATCAAGCGCGTGGCAAAGCGCGTGGTCGATGCCCAGGACGCCGGCAACGAGGTGGTGGTCGTCGTCTCGGCAATGGGCGACACGACGGACGAACTCCTGGACCTCGCCGCGCAGGTGACGGATTCCGCCCCCGCCCGCGAAATGGACATGCTCCTGTCCGCCGGCGAACGCATCTCCATGGCGCTGCTGGCCATGGCCATCAACAAGCTCGGCGCGTCCGCACAGTCCTTCACCGGATCCCAGGCCGGCATGATTACGGACGGCATCCACGGCAAGGCCCGGATTATCGACGTCGACCCACACCGTATCCGCACCGCGCTGGACAAGGGGAACATCGCCATTGTTGCCGGCTTCCAGGGCATGAGCCGGGCCACCAACGAAATCACCACGTTGGGCCGTGGCGGCTCGGATACGACGGCTGTGGCACTTGCAGCGGCGCTCGAAGCTGACGTGTGCGAAATCTACACCGACGTCGACGGCATCTACACCGCCGATCCGCGCGTAGTCCCTTCGGCCCAGAAGATCGACACCATATCCAGCGAGGAGATGCTGGAACTCGCCGCCTCCGGCGCGAAGATCCTGCACCTGCGCTGCGTGGAATATGCCCGCCGGTTCGGTGTGCCGTTGCACGTCCGTTCCTCATTCAGCCAGCATGAAGGCACTTGGGTCATTCCCGGCGCCGACGACAAGATCACCACTCAAGAGGGAGTTGCCTTGGAGCAGCCAATCATCTCCGGCGTTGCGCATGACCGTTCCGAAGCGAAGGTCACCGTGGTCGGCGTTCCAGACATTCCCGGCAAGGCCGCGGCCATCTTCCAGGTCATCGCAGACGCCCACTCGAACATCGACATGATCGTCCAGAACGTTTCCACCCACGGCACGGGCAAGACGGACATCTCCTTCACCCTGCCGATCGTCGAGGGTGCCGATGCCCTGGCCGCCCTTCACGCAGCGCAGGACCAGATCGGGTTCGAGGCCATCGAATACAACGAACAGATCGGCAAGCTGTCCCTGATCGGCGCCGGCATGCGTTCACACCCCGGAGTTTCGGCCACGTTCTTCAAGGCCCTGTCCGACGCCGGCATCAACATCAACATGATCTCCACCTCTGAGATCCGCATCTCGGTGGTAACCCATGCCGACCTGCTGGACGAGGCCGTGCGCGTGATCCACCAGGCGTTCGGCCTGGACAGCGAAAGCGAAGCAACGGTTTACGGCGGCACCGGCCGCTGAGCAGACAGAGAAAAGCCTGGCTGCCGTTACCTTTGCAACGGCAGCCAGGCTTTTGCGTATCAGGACTCCCGGTCCAGGTCTTCCCGGCGCACGGCGTAGTGGTGGCCTGTTGAATCGGTTTCCACCACGAAATGCGAAAGGTCCTCTTCGGAGGCCTGCTCAAATTCGTCGTGTTTGTGCACCACGGGCGTGTCGGCATCCAGCCGGGTGGCAGGGCCGAAGAAGAAGCGGAGCCTCTCGGTCAGGCCCATGAAACCGCTGAGGACATGTGCCACTATTTTCCACCCCCTTCCCGAACCTCGGGAGAAAGCTGCTGCCTCCGACCGGAAGCAGTGCCCTCATTCTAATCCCGGGGCCGGAAAAAGGCGCCGGTCGGCGCAGTGCGGCAGGGCTGGCGCAGTGCGGAAGGGCTGGCGCAGGGTGGCTAGGCTAGCGCAGGGAGCGGTCTTCAGGGTTCCTGGGGACCACATACGTGCTGCCGTCAGGCCTGGTAATGGTCTCCCACTGCTGGGTTTCCGCCTGGCGCTGCGCGAGCAGCCGGAGGTTTTCCTCGGTCATGTCGTGCCCCAGCGCAGAGCGGTTGGCCGGGCCGAAGACAGCCCTGAGTTTTCCCGTGGCGCGCATAAAGCGCTGGGAGGCGTTGCCTTTGTCCCCGGACCTGTCCCTGGCCATGACCGCGTTCCTTCCATTACTGCTCGTGTCCAACAAATGTACACTAATTATTAGTGCCCTAACAGTGTGAGGAAGCCATGACCGCCACATCTCCCGTCGATGCCGTCCAGGATGAAGACCTGCTGCTGGAACACCAGCTATGCTTTGCCCTGACGGTGGCCGCCCGCAGCGTCGTGGGCGCCTACAAGCCGGTGCTCGAAAAGCTCAACCTCACGCACCCGCAGTACCTGGTGATGCTGTGCCTGTGGGAGACCAGCCCGCGTACGGTACGGAACATCAGTGAGGCGTTGGCCCAGGAGCCGGCCACCATCTCTCCGCTCCTGCGCAGGCTCGAGGCGGCAGGGTTGATTACCCGGGACCGCGCGGAAGGTAACGAACGTGCCCTCGCGGTTGCCCTGACGCCCGAAGGAAGGGCCCTCCGGAAACAAGCACTGCAGGTTCCGGGGACCATGATGGAACGGCTGGGCCTCACCCGGGAACAGGTGACCGAACTGCACGCGTCCATGATGGGACTCATCGCCGCCACGTTGGAGCGCACGCGCTGACTGGCCAACCATCAAGCGGCCCACCCGCCGGCCCGGGGGTTTCCGCAACACGGGCGACTAGAATTGCATGACGAAGGGGAGGTGGCCTGATGCGTAACCTACGGTTGGCCGCTGCGGTCCTGGCCATGAGTGCCGGGCTGCTCTCCGGCTGCAGCAGCTCGTCCAACGGCGGGCCCTCCGCGTCCAGCAGTTCACCCGCAGCGCCCTCCGCCGATACTGAAACTTCGCCGGCGGCTCCTGCGCCCGCAACCTCACGTCCCGGCAACGGGCCCGGGCAGGGAAACGCCGAGCTTGCCATTACCGTGGTGCCATCCGAGGGCGTACCCGCGCTCGACTACACCCTGGTCTGCACCTCCGGAACCCCCGCCGCGGAAAGCAGCCACCCGGATCCCGCTGCTGCCTGCGCGGCCCTCAAGGCAAACCCCGCCATCGTTGCTCGTGCCGCCCTGGGAAGCGCCCGGCCCTGCACCCAGCAGTATGGCGGCCCGCAGAAAGCGACCGTAAAGGGGGTCGTGGAGGGCGTCGCCGTCGAATCCTCCTTCGCCCGGACCAACGGCTGTGAAATCAGTGCATGGGATGCTGCCAAGGATGTGCTCGGTGCCGCCGGTGGAGCCTCTTAGCCTGCTGGCGGAGGACAGCGCGCAGGCCCGGGAGGAAGCCCACCTGCAGCGCGTCAGCCGCTACGCCGATCCTTACCTTGCCCGCCGGTCGGCTGGCCAAAAGCATCCGGTGGAGGATTTCCTTTTCACCTATTACACCCAGAAGCCGGGCCAGTTGAAGCGCTGGCACCCGGGGGCCGGGGCCGTCCTCACCGGCGGGCAGGCAGCCGCCCGGCAGGGGTGGAAGCACTACCGGACGCTCGACGACGGCGAGCTTGCCTCGCTGGGGCTGGCTGCGGGGAGCACGGCAGTCACCTTTGACCGGGCAGCCTTCCTTGCCGACCGCAAGGAGGCAGTGGCGTTCGCCGGGGTGATCCTTCGCGGCACGGCGGCACGGCCCGCACAGTTCGGCTGCTTCGGCCTGCATGAATGGGCCATGGTCTACCGGCAGGACAAGTTCGACCTCCGCCACGAATACCTGCACCTCCGGCTGGGATCAGCGGGTACGGACAAGGTGGTGGAGGACAACAAGATCCGGTGCACCCACTTTGACGCGTTCCGGTTCTACACCCCTGATGCCATTCCGCTCAACGAGTTTTCACCCAGCCGGGAATCGCAGCGCCACATGGAGCAGCCGGGCTGCCTGCACGCCAACATGGACCTCTACAAGTGGGCGTACAAGCTGCTTCCGGCCCTTTCGAGCGAACTGGTCATGGACTGCTTCGAACTCTCCTGGCGCATCCGGGCCATGGACATGCAGGCTTCCCCGTACGACCTCGCCGAGTGGGGCTACCCCGCCATTCCCATCGAAACTCCGCAGGGCAAGGCTTCCTACGTTGAGCACCAGCGCAATTTTGCCGCTGAGGCTGCCGCCTTGCGGGAGAGGCTTGCGCTGGACCTTGACGCCCTCGCTGCGGGAGCGCCGATGTGATCGATCTGTCCATCAGCGTCCGGGAGGCCCCGGATGCCCCCGAGTACGTTTTCCGGCTGCTGGTGGCGGAGGACGGAACTCCGGTGGCCGGGACCACCCTGCCGGCCCCCGAGGCCGCCCTGGCGGCCGTGGAGGAATTCGGGGAGGACATCTTCTTTCCCCGGCCCGGGCCACCGAGGCTGTGCACCCAGCAGTACGGCGGACCCCAGGTCGCCGTCGTTTCCGGCACATTCCACGGACGCGCAGTCCATTCGGTCTTCACCCGGACGGACGGCTGCGAGATCGCCCGGTGGAAGGCCATGGCTCCCCTGCTGGGCGGCAGCGCCGCCTGACCGCCGCCAGCCGGGCGCGAAAAAGGGTCCCGGACGAATAATCGTCCGGGACCCTCCCCCCATGCTCAGGTGATGGTCAGGCTCCGGGGACTGCCTGCGCAATGCCCATCCGGGGAGCGCCGGCCGGAGCCTGGGCAGAGCCGGAACCCACCTGCACGTTGACCCAGGTCTTGATGCCGTTGCTGCCCAGGCTCAGCCGCGAAAGGTACGAGCCTTCAGCAAGGCCGGTCCAGTTCAGGGTGGCCGAGGTGGCCGTCCCATTGGGTGCCACGATCGGGTTGGGGTTGACGGTGAGGTTGCCGGCGTCGCCCGCAAAGCTCACAGCCTGGACCGAGGCACTGGCCGGCCCGTTGTCCGGGGTGGCGTACAGGTTGGCCACCACGTAGTAGGTGCCTGCCCGCGGCGATTCCAGGTCCAGGAACTCGCTCGCGGAGGCCGTTGCCACCTGGGTGGCCGTCAAGCCGCCCGAACCGTTCGGTGCGTACACCACCATGTCCCAGTCGACGTCGTTCGACTGCGCCTGGATGCCAAGCCGCGCGAAGGTGGAGCCGGCCGGAACCTCTACCTGGACCAGCGCATTGTGGGCGTCATTTGTGGGTGCATACCCGCCCGGGGTTTTGGTGATGGCGGTCTGACTCAGGGGCGCCAGGCCTTCCACCCCGACGGCAATGGGGCTGTCCGAGCCCGACACCAGCTCCATGGAGCCGCTTCCCGCTCCGGTGGCCGAGCTGAACGAGAACGACGGAGCGATCTGGGCATCGACCGGGCGGATGGCAATCGGCGATGTGACGGTTCGCGGCCCCTTCCAGGTGAGGCTTCCGGTACTGAACTTGCCGACCGGTGCGCTGACGTTCCGGATCGTCAGGGTTACTTCACGCGTTTGTCCGGCTTTGGCGAAGTTCAGCGCCTTGGGCTCGACGTTGACGTTGAAGCCCGGCATGTTCACTTCGGGCCGGTACATGCCCGGCACCAAGGCCGTCAGCTTGCGCTTGACCTGGACTTCGCCCACGAGGCTGCCCAAGGCGACCGAGGGAAGGTTGAGGTCGCGGGCAGCGATGGAGCCGGCCTGCGGGGCCCCTGTTTCAACGCCTTGTCCGTTCAGGAAACCAAGCCAGTCCTGGATGCCGGAGTCGTAAACGAGGCCTGGATCGAGGACGCGGGTGGAGTCGATGTGGCCGGCGCCGCCCTGGAACGGATCCGTATTGGGCGAACCATCCGCATTCACCAGCGGGTAGGCCGTGGTCATCATGGCGGACTTCACCGTGGCGGGTGACCATTTCGGCTGCTTGCCAAGCACCAGGGCACCGAAACCGGCAATGTGCGGCGCGGCCATGGACGTGCCGGACATGAATCCGAACTGGTCGCCATGGTTGCCGATCGTGGAGACGCCGGCGAGCACGTTCACGCCCGGGGCCGAGATATCGGGCTTGAGCAGGTCACCGCCCGATGCCAAGGTGGGCCCGCGGGACGAGAAGCCCGCGATCTGGGGCGCCGGCGCCGGGGGAAGTCCGGTCAGGTCACCCTTGACCAGGCTCACCGTCAGTGCCGTGTTTGCCTGCAGCTTCGACTTCAGTTCCAGGCTCTTGGGGGCGTTGACATGGACAGTGGGAATGACGTGGTTGTCGGCGTCCTCGGAGCTGTTGGTGAGATTCACCAGGATCATGCCAACGCCGCCCTTGTTCTGGACTTCCTGGCTCTTGGCTGTCCGGTCCACGACTCCACGGTCACAGACCACCACTTTGCCGGCCACCTTGGCGGGGTCCAGGGTTCCGGGACCGCACAGGTTGGCGTTTGCCGCCCCGGGGGCCGCGGCAGCAGCGGCCACCACGACGGGCTTGTCCGCAACCTCGGATTTCATGATGGACGCGCCGCGGTACAGCGAGCCATCGGAAACCTTGACCGTTCCCACCAGGTCGCTGGGGAAAGTTGAGGCGGCCACGGTGGTCAGCCACGGTGAGGCATGGTTCACGGTGGAGGCTGTCGGGCCGGAGTTGCCGGCCGAGGCCGACACGAAGACGCCTGCGGCGGCTGCGTTAAGGAAAGCGAGCGCCACGGGATCAGTGGTGCTGTTGTTGTTGCCCGAAATTGAGTAGTTCAGGACGTCCACGCCGTCCTTGATGGCTGCGTCGACGGCCTCAACCGACGATGACGAGTAGCAGCCGCCGGTGTCCGGGTTGGTGTCCTCCCAGCAGACCTTGTAGACCGCTACCTTGGCTGCCGGAGCCACGCCGGAGCTCTTTCCGAAGCTGGCTCCATCGATGACCTGCTCGACGTTGGCGTTGCCGGCTGCCGTTGTTGCCGTATGGGTACCGTGGCTGCCCACGTCCACCGGGGAAATCTGCTCCTCGGGGGCGCGGTCGCCGGAGGGTACGTACTGGAGGAAAGAGTCGGCGAAGTAGCGGGCGCCGATCACCTTGGAGTTGCAGAGCGAGCCGTCAAAGCCGGCCCCGGTTCCCTGGCCTTTTTTGCATTCGCCTTCGAAGGTGGTTCCGTCCGACTTGAGCATCGCAATCTTGCCGTCGCCGGTGCGGTAGGGGACGCCCACCTGCGGCGTCCCTTGCAGGGGCTGCAGCGGCTCGCCCTGGAGGAAGGGGTTGTCAGGTGCGTAGCCGGAGTCGATGACGCCCACCACTACGCCCTTGCCGGCGTTGGCTTCACCCCCGAACTGCTTGGCCCAGGTCCCGTCCGGACCGGTGAGTTTGAGGAAGTCGGTGGTGGTGTAGTCGGGCTTGTTCTCAACGTCTGGCGCCACCACAAGCACGCGTTTGTCCTTGGACAGTTCGGCGGCCTGGTGAGCGGTCAGTTCCGCAGTGAATCCGTTGAGTGCGGCGGTGTACTGCTTGGCCGGGGATACCCCCTGGGCGGCAGCAACGTCACGCTGCTGCTGGCGCAGGTGCGCGTCGTAGGCCTTGTAATTAGGGCTGCCCGCATCCAGTTTGCGGCCTTGCTGCGGCTTGGTTGCGCCAAGTCCGGCGGCTCCCCCTTCGTAGGCTGCGGCAGCCGGGCCGGCCAGAACCACGATGTACCGGCCATCCTTGAACTGGCTGTCTTTCGTAGTGGCGGCATTCTCGAGGCCTTGGCTCCCCGGCGCCGCCGTGGCCGGCGTTACTGCCAGCGAGCTTATGAGGAGGGGCAACCCAACAGCCAGGGCGGCCGCTTTCCGAAGTCCCCCAGCCCGCAAGGGGCTCTTTCCAGTTGATTTCACGCGCAACCCTTTCACGATGTACCGCCCAGACTTGGTGGGCGCCCCAAACGACTGGAACTGCAGAAGGAATTACAGATCCTGTAATTACCTGAGACCAGACTGTTCACAGAGTACAGACTGAGAGCGCGATATGACATAGAGCACATCTTGGAAATTTCCGCTTGTCATATCCGTGCCGCCGGAGCGTCCGGACATACAAAAGGGCGCCCCGAAGGACGCCCCGGAGTTACAGGGGAAGAATCTGCGCGGCTAGTGGCGGGGGGTCCGCACCACGTCGCTGATCCACTGCCTGGTCTTCTCATCCAACGGGCCCGCAACCCGCGTTTCGCGGGCCGCGCGGTCTGCTTTCACCTTCTGCAGCACCATCCTGCCCAGGCCGGCAAACACGGCAGCGGCAACCATCGGCAACAGCACGGACTTGGAATTTTGCGCCATCAACCAATCCTAGTGAACGCCCACCGGCAACTCCAGAAGCACATCCTTCCGGCTTCCACCCGGCCCTCCCGGACGGGGTTCCGGTCCCTGAACCTGCAGGATGCGGCGGCATGGGCCCGGGCCGGTAGAATGATAGGGCAAGCTCGCGGAGCGCCCGTCCACCATGTCCCCCGACACCCCGGTACGGCGTGAGACGGCACCACTCCGCTGCGCCCTTAACCAAGCTCACGCACAGGAGTTGCCGGATGCCCCGGATCGTTGTTGACGTCATGCCCAAGCCCGAGATTCTGGACCCGCAGGGGAAGGCGATCGTTGGCGCTCTCCCCCGGCTGGGCTTCACCAGCTTCAGCTCTGTCCGCCAGGGCAAGCGCTTCGAACTGACAGTTGACGGCGAGGTGACGGAAGAGATCCTGGCCCAGGCCCGCGATGCCGCCGAAACCCTCCTGTCCAACCCCGTGATCGAAGACGTCGTCAACGTCGAGGTCGTCGAGGCCTGAGATGACTGAACTTCCCCTGATCGGCGAGGCAGTCGCCGTCGCCGCGGAGCCGCGCCTCGCCGGCGCCCGGATCGGCGTCGTGACCTTCCCCGGAACCCTTGACGACCGCGACGCCGCCCGCGCCGTGCGCCTGGCCGGTGCCACCGCCGTCGAACTCTGGCACGGCGACACGGAACTCGGCGACGTGGACGCCGTGGTCATCCCCGGCGGCTTCTCGTACGGCGACTACCTGCGCGCCGGCGCCATCGCCCGCTTCGCCCCGCTGATGTCAAAGATCATCGATGCCGCCAACAGCGACGCCAAGCTCCCCGTGCTGGGCATCTGCAACGGCTTCCAGATCCTCACCGAGTCGCACCTGCTGCCCGGTTCCATGATCAAGAACGACCACCTGAAGTTCCTCTGCCGCGACCAGGTGCTGCGCGTCGAGAACACGAACACCGCTTGGACGCTGGACTACGACGCGGGCCAGGAGATCACCATCCCGCTGAAGAACCAGGACGGGCAGTACATCGCGGACGAGAAGACCCTGGACGCCCTCGAGGCCGAGGGCCGCGTTGTGTTCCGCTACGTGGGCTTCAACCCGAACGGCTCCCGCCGCGACATTGCCGGCATCTCCAACGCCGCCGGCAACGTGGTGGGCCTCATGCCGCACCCTGAGCACGCCGTTGAGCCGGGCTTCGGCCCCGAGGCTGCGTTCTCCCGTGAGACGGGTGCCGGCGGTTCCGACACTGACGGCCTCGGCTTCTTCACCTCCGTACTGAACAAGATTGTGGGAGGCGACAAGTGACCACCGAAACCACCAAGAAGTTCAACATCGACACCGTCGAGAACGCAGCCAAGACTCCGGACACCGAGCTGCCCTGGGCTGAACTTGGCCTGAAGCAGAACGAGTTCGACGAGATCGTCAAGGTCCTGGGCCGCCGCCCCACCGGCGCCGAACTGGCCATGTACTCCGTCATGTGGAGCGAGCACTGCTCCTACAAGTCCTCCAAGAACCACCTGCGCCAGTTCGGCCAGAAGGTCACGGAGGAGATGAAAAAGGACATGCTGGTGGGCATCGGCGAAAACGCCGGTGTTACCAACCTGGGGGACGGCTGGGCCGTCACCTTCAAGATCGAATCGCACAACTCGCCGTCGTTCGTTGAGCCTTACCAGGGCGCCGCGACCGGCATCGGCGGCATTGTCCGCGACATCATCTCCATGGGCGCCCGCCCCGTGGCCGTCATGGATCCGCTGCGGTTCGGCGCGATCGACCACCCGGACACCGCCCGCGTCATGCACGGCGCCGTGGCCGGCATCGGCGGCTACGGCAACTCCCTGGGCCTGCCGAACATCGGCGGTGAGATGGTGTTCGATTCCGTCTACCAGGGCAACCCGCTGGTCAATGCACTGGCAGTCGGCGTCATGCGCCACGAGGACATCCGGCTGGCCAACGCCTCCGGCAAGGGCAACAAGGTGGTCCTGTTCGGTGCGCGCACCGGCGGCGACGGCATCGGCGGCGCCTCCGTGCTGGCCTCCGAGTCCTTCGATGACACCAAGCCCTCCAAGCGCCCCGCCGTGCAGGTGGGCGACCCCTTCGCGGAAAAGGTGCTCATCGAGTGTTGCCTGGAGCTCTTCAAGGGCTCCCTGGTGGAAGGCATCCAGGACCTCGGCGCCGCAGGCATCTCCTGCGCCACGTCGGAGCTGGCCTCCAACGGCGACGGCGGCATGCAGGTTGAGCTGACCTCGGTCCTGCTGCGCGACCCCACGCTGACGCCGGGCGAGATCCTGATGTCCGAGTCGCAGGAACGCATGATGGCCGTGGTCACCCCCGAGAACGTGGAAGCGTTTGAGGCCGTGATGGACAAATGGGCTGTCGAGTATTCCTGGCTGGGCGAGGTGACCGACACCGGCCGCCTCATCATCACGTGGGAAGGCGCCGTGATTGTCGACGTCGATCCCCGCACCGTGGCCCACGACGGCCCGGTCTACGACCGCCCGTTCGCCCGCCCCGTGTGGCAGGACGCCGTCCAGGCCGACACCTTCACGGGATCCGTGCAGGACGCCGGCCGCCCGGCCGCTCCTGCTGAGCTGGCCAAGGCCGTCACCGAACTCGTGGCATCGCCGAACATGTGCTCCAAATCCTGGATCACCAACCAGTACGACCGGTACGTCGGCGGCAACACCTCCATGGCGTTCCCCGATGACGCCGGCGTGGTCCGCGTGGACGAGGAATCAGGCCTGGGCGTTGCCCTGGCCACCGACGCCAACGGCCGCTACACCTACCTCGATCCATACCACGGTGCGCAGCTGGCCCTGGCGGAGGCCTACCGCAACGTGGCCACCGCGGGCGCCATCCCCATGGCCGTCAGCGACTGCCTGAACTTCGGCTCCCCCGAGGACCCGGACGTCATGTGGCAGCTCGCCGAGGCCATCCGCGGCCTGTCCGACGCCTGCATGGTGCTGGGCATCCCGGTCACCGGCGGCAACGTGTCGCTGTACAACCAGACGGGCACCACGCCTATCCACCCCTCCCCCGTGGTGGCGGTCCTGGGCAAGCTCGACGACGTTGCGCGCCGCACGCCGTCGGGCTGGCGCGAAGACGGCCAGGCCATCTACCTGCTGGGCACCACGGGCGCCGAGCTGGATGGTTCCGAGTGGGCGAACATGCGAGGCCATCTGGGCGGCCAGCCGCCGAAGGTGGACCTTGAGGCCGAACGCGCCCTGGGCGAGATCCTGATCAACGCGTCCCGCGACGGCATGATCGACTCCGCGCACGACCTCTCCGAAGGCGGCCTCGCGGCTGCCCTGGTTGAGTCTTCGCTGCGCTACGGCGTCGGCGCCCGGATCGCCCTGCAGGACATCGTGGACCGGGACGGCGTGGACCTGTTCACGGCGCTCTTCTCCGAGTCGCAGGGCCGTGCCGTGGTTGGCGTTCCCCGTTCCGAGGAAGTCCGCTTCACGGATATGTGCACCGCCCGCGGCTTCGCCCACGCCCGCATCGGCGTCGTGGACGCAGCCAGCGGCACCCTGGACATCAATGGCGTGGAGAGCCTGTCCCTGGACGCCCTCCGTGAAGCCCATGAGGGGACGCTGCCGAAGTACTTCGGCTAGGCCCCACAGAACGCGGACGGACACTCAAGCCCATAGAGTGGGCTTTGGGTGTCCGTCCGCATTGAATGACCGGTTCAGTCCTCGCTGTGGAGCTCCCGCTGGCGGGCGCTGAGCAGCTCAATCTCCGGCAGCCCCGCCACGAAGCGTTCGACGGCGGAAAGCACCTCCACGAGGTGCGCCCGGTCAGCGGAGACCAGGCCAACGCCGATACTGGTCCGGCGGTGTTGGTCCTGGTCTCCCACCTCGGCCACCGAGACATCGAAGCGGCGCCTTACTTCAGCCAGCAGGGGCCGGACGACCGAGCGTTTCTCCTTGAGGCTGTGGACAGGTCCCAGCAGTATGTCGAATTCGATCCAACCGATCCACATGCCCCCATGCTAGGCCTGGATGGTGAGTTCGCCCATCAGGTCCCAGCCTTCGCCGTCGAACTGGCGGCTGACGATTTTCGGTGTTTCCACAAGGGCCTGCGGCATGTCCGCCATGGCCTTCTTGAAGTGGTCACTGTTGACGTGGTCGCCGGCGGCGTCGTCCTTGAAGGCTTCCACCAGGACGTACTCGTTGGGGTCCTCCAAGCTGCGGGACCAGTCGAACCACAGGTTGCCCGGTTCCTGCCGGGTGGCCTGGGTGAAGTCCGCAACGAGGTCCGGCCAGCGTTCAGACCATTCGGGCTTGACCTTGAACTTGACGACGATAAAGATCACTGGGATGTTCCTTCCGCGGCGAGAGAGCGTGCCCCTTCAATGTACCGGGAAGTAACGTGCCGCTGCGCCGCGCGGGTTACCAGTCCGCCGGCGGCGTAGAACCAGTTGGCGGGCTTGCTGAAGGCACGGATTCGAAGCCACACCGCTCCCTGGCCGTCAAGCTCCACTTCGAAGGACTCCTCGCCACGGGCGGGGTGGCCGGGAAGCGTACCGTAGCCAAAGCCGGCGGATTGCGGGCCGTCCAGGTTCGACGGTTCGTGGACCCACACCACTTGGCACGGCGCATTAAGGCGGAAGGGCCCGACGCCGAATCCGCTCACCACGCGAGCACCGGGAACCGCCCTCGGCGACCCCGGACGGACCCGCAGCCCTGCCCGCCGCTGCAGCTCCCAGCCCAGGATGCCGTCCGCGACGCGCCGGTAGACTTCCGGCCCGGAGCCAAGGAATGCCTCCTTGAGGACACGGCCATACCCAGCCGGCGCTGCGCCGGTTTCGGTGCTGCCGATGCCGGGGTAGTTCAGGCCACTCCCAGGCTGTCCCTCCTTAGTCATCGCCGCCGGCCCTTTCGAGGCGCGCCCACCCCAGTTGCTCCTGCTGCTTCCGGCTCAGGCCGGCCACCACCAGGTCATAGGAGTCCTCCACCATGTCCCGGATCATCGCCGCAGGCAGGTTGCCATCAAGACGCACGCCGTTCCAATGGGTCTTGTTCATATGCCACGCACCGGTGATCTCGGGGTGCACTGCGCGCAGCTGTACCGCCAGGGCCGGTTCACACTTCAGGCTCACCGAAAAGTCGCGCTCGTCCATGGTGGACAATGCGAACAGCTTGGCCTCGTGCTGGGCGCCCCCGGCGATGTGGGCACGGACCTTGAAGACTGAGGTTTCCGGGCCGAACGGAAAATCTTCGTACGCTCCCGGGAACGAAAGGCAAATCGTCCGCAGCTCAGTTGGGTCATGAAGGAAGCCTATAAAGCCGGGCTGCGCGGTGCTAGTCTGCGAGCATGTCACACGACCAGGGCGCCATACCTGTTCTGGACCTGCATTCCGCACGGCAGGCGGACGGCTCTTTCAGCCCGGAATTCATCGAACAGCTGCGTCACGCCACCCACAATGTCGGGTTCTTCCAAATCACGGGATACGGGGGCAGGCCAGGGCAGGCCGAACAGCTTCTGGACATTATCCGGCGGTTCTTCAATCTCCCGCTGGACGAGCGGATGAAGCTGGACAACCGTTTGTCACCGCACTTCCGCGGCTACACCCGGATGGGTACCGAAGTCACCCAGGGGCGTGCGGACGCCCGGGAACAGATCGACTATTCGCCGGACCGCGAGCCGGTTACGGAGGTCCCGTCAGACCAGCCTTACTGGCTTTTGCAAGGCCCCAACCTCTGGCCGGGTGAGGCGTTCCCCGAACTCCGCCCGGCCGCCATGGAATGGGCCGGGCTGATGTCGGGTGTGGGCATGGAACTGCTCAGGGCCATCGCCGTCTCGCTACGGCTCCCCGAAGACTACTTCGACGAGCCTTTCCGGGATGCTCCCGCCTGGATGGGCAAGCTGGTGCACTATGTGGGCGGGGTGGTGGAGGCCGCAGGCGACCAGGGCGTTGGCTCGCACGCTGACTACGGCTTCGTGACCCTGTTGCTGCAGGACAATGTGGGCGGACTTGAAGTGCTGCCGCCGGGAACCAGCCGATGGCTGCCGGTGGAACCGCTGCCGGGGGCGCTGGTGGTGAACCTGGGCGAGATGCTGGAGGTAGCCACCGAGGGGTACCTCGCGGCCACCATCCACCGGGTCCAGGCGCCGCCACCGGGCGTCGACCGCTACTCGGTACCGTTCTTCTGGTCCCCCCGGCTGGACGCGGTGATCCAGCCGGTCCCCCTGGCTCCAGAGCTGAAGGCGGCGGCCCGAGGTATCACTGATGATCCCTCCAACCCCCTGTTGGCGTCTTTTGGCCTGAACATGCTCAAAGGCCGCATGCGTGCTCATCCGGATGTCACCGAGCGGCACTATCCGGAGCTGATGAAGCGCTAGAGGTTGTACTTCCAGGCCAGTTGGGCCGGGCAGGCGTTCATCACCACGTCCAGGCCCGCCGCCTTGGCGCGTTCCGCGGCGGCTTCGTCGATAACCCCCAGCTGCAGCCATACGGCTTTGGCGCCCGTGGCGATGGCCTGGTCCACCACGTCACCCACCCGCTGCGAGTTCACAAAGCAGTCCACGACGTCGATGGGCCGTTTTTCCGCCGGAATGTCGGCGAGGGTGCGGTACCCGGTTTCGCCATGGACAGGATCGCCCGGCAGGTTGACCGGAACGATCTCCATGCCGAGCTTGTCACGGATGAACAGCGACGTATCGTAGGCGGCGCGCCACTCATTAGTGGTGAGGCCCACGATAGCCCACCGCCCTTTGGTGCGCATGAGGCGTTCGATGACTGCGGGATCGTTGGTGTGGCCCATGCGATCAGCCTACGCTGCAGCTTCCGGGGCCGTTTATCCCCGGCAATGGTTGGGCCACGAACTACTTCGCCGGGGATCCAGTCCGAGCGCTGCCTTGGCCCGGCGCCTGGACCGCTGGTGCGGGCGCAGCAGCTGACTTGGGCGCGGCTGCGCCGGGTCCATCTTGGCCCCCTGCCGGGGTGATCGCCCCTGGCGCGTCCTGCTTGCCCGTTCCAGGCGCCCCCGATGGCGCGGCGTCCGCCGCGGGTGGGGCGCCGCTGTCGCTCCGGCTGCGACCGTTCCCGTCCGTCACGCCTCCAGGCGCGGCGGGGAAAGCAGCCCCGGGAGGGGCCGGCACGCAGGCTCCCGGTCCGCTGCCGTCGTCGTGCGTGGAAGGTCCGCCGCAGCTTCGCCGGCCGCCACGGCCGGCCACTCCGGCAGAGCCTTCAAGATGACGGGACGCGTGGCTTCCGTCTTGCGCGGCCGCGGCGGACGAGGCGGATGAAACCGGGCCCGGGACTTCCCCGTCGGCGGCGATGGCCGGCGACCGGTAGCCGCCTCCTGCGGCCGAAGCACTGGTTGTGGACGGCGGGCTCCACGGTGGCGTCCATATCGCCACCAGCTGCTGCACTGGGCCGCCTCCGGGCACTGTGGAGCTCGCGGCCACCCCGCCAACTCCCAATCCCATCCCGGCCACCAGGACGAGGCCCAGCGCGGTCGGGCGGTGGCGCCGCCGACGACGCCGCGCGAGGTCGTCGTCGGGTGCCTCCCGGGCAGGAGGATGTTCCACGGTGTCTCCCACCGCGGGCGGACCGGCCGGTGCCAGCAAAGCGGCGAGCTCCCCGCCGGGTGCCGGGGCGGGGAGCGATGCCAGCGCGCCCAGAGAGAGCAGCGTGGCGCGGAGTTCGTGATCATCGCCGCAGCCGGCGTCCTCGAGCATGTCGTCGACAAGGGAGGCAAGGTTGCTTGATGGTGGTGTCATGGCGCGAGGTACTCCTTCACTGACGCCAGTTCCCGGAGTTTCAGCAGCGCACGGCGCTGGAGCTGCTTCACGGAGCCGGGGCTCTTGTCCATGGCCTCCGCCGCCTGTTCCACGGTCAGGCCTCCCACCAAGCGAAGCGAAAGCACTTCGCGCTGGTCTTGGGGCAACCCGGACAGGAGCCCCAGGACCTCGCCGGGCGAGATGTTTCGCAGGGCTTCTTTTTCGGCGGAGGTGTCTTCGCGCTGGTCCAGCTCGGGCTCAAACGGCAGCTTTACCGGGTGACGGCTTTGGCGCCGGTGATCGTCCACCATGCGGGCATGGGCAACGCTGAAGATGAAGGTCCGCAGTCCCGCTTCCCCTCCCCGCACGGTATCGAGGCGGGGCAGGACGGAAAGGAACACTTCCTGCATGGCCGCCTCCGGATCCTCGACTCCTCGGGCCGCAAGGTAGCCCAGGACTTGTGATGCGTACGTTTTGTAGACGAGGCTGAAGGCAGCAGGCCCGGGGACGGTATGGTCCGGGGCCGCATCTGTCTGTGCATCGGTCACTGACGTGGTGCTTTCAATCAAAAGGGCGTGGGTCAGGGTAGCGTCTCACGTGGATCCGGAACGCTCCTCTTACATTACCCTTCAGTAACCTCGCTGGCCGGTGATCGCCACGGGACGCCGCCCGCGCGGCGGCCTTGCCAAGAGATCAAAAGGGCCGGCCTGGAACGTGATGGGGGACAGGTTCCAGACCGGCACTTCACAGGGGTAATCGCTGCGGACCCTTGCAGGGTTACGCCCTTGCGAAAGTTTTTTGGACTTTTTTTCCGAGGGTCCTCAGCGGGCAGCTGCTGTGGTCCAACGCGGCGGCGAGGCCTGCCTGCGCGGCGTCTTCGCCAAGGCGTAGGCGTGCAGCCTCACCGGCAGCCGCCGGTCATCGCACGCGGGCACGACGACGGCGGGCAGGTCGCCGGGAGCGGCGTCGGTGGCCGCGGCGGGGACAGCGGGGGGACGGGAGACTGAGACGGCGGGGCTGAGGTCGGTCACCAGGCCTGTCCCGGCACATTCACGCACGGCCGCGATACCGGCAGCTACCGCCGCCTTGTCCTCGAAGCCTTGCGAGACGGCCATAACCGACCCATCGGGCCCCAGCAGCCGGAACCTGTAAAGCAGCTCCGGATCAAGAAAAACTTCAAAGTTTCCTGCCACGGCATGTCCTTCCGGTCTGGTGATTTCGACCGGCGACGGCTCTCCGCGGGTGCATCACTGCACCCGCCAAACGCGTGGTGGAATCGTCCGCTGATCAGTTCAAATGGTGTTAACGAGTCTGGCTGCGGCGCCTGCAGGGCTACAAGACCAACCGCGTTAAGCCTGTGTAAATTACTGCCCACGCCGCCAAAGACCAGCGGCGGGCCCCCACCCAAACCGGGGGCCCCCCCCCCCGGGAAACGCCTGGCCCGGGGCGTGTGGGGGGGTTTTGTGGTGGTGTAAAACCCAGGGGTGGTGACCGTG
>NZ_JBHVVN010000009.1:0-158649 GCF_042882685.1 Pseudarthrobacter sp. NPDC058196 | reverse complement strand
TACAAGACCACCCGCGTTCCCGCTGTGAAACTTCGGGCCCCCCCCCCCAAACACCTGGGGCGGCCCACCTGCAACAGGTGGGCCGCCGCCGTCGTCTACCGGATTCCGCAGGGACGTGTCAGTCGTTGATGAGGTCGTTCACCACGATGGTCTGGTCACGGTCCGGGCCAACGCCAATAGCGGAGAACCGGGTCCCGGACAGCTTTTCCAGCGCGAGCACGTAGTTCCTGGCATTTTCCGGGAGGTCCGCGAGGGTGCGGGCGCCGGTGATGTCCTCGGTCCAGCCATCGAAGTACTCGAAGATGGGCTTGGCGTGGTGGAACTCTGTCTGCGTCATGGGCATCTCGTCGTGGCGGACGCCGTCGACGTCGTAGGCCACGCACACGGGGATCTGCTCGATGCCGGTGAGCACGTCCAGCTTGGTCACGAAGTAGTCCGTGAAGCCGTTTACGCGAGACGCGTGGCGGGCCAGGACGGCGTCGTACCAGCCGCAGCGGCGCGGACGACCGGTGTTGACACCGAACTCACCGCCGGTCTTCTGCAGGTACATGCCCATCTCGTCGAAGAGCTCGGTGGGGAACGGGCCGGCCCCCACACGGGTGGTGTAGGCCTTGATGATGCCGATCGAGCGGGAAATCCGGGTGGGACCGATGCCGGAGCCCACCGACGCGCCACCGGCCGTGGGGTTGGAGGACGTCACGAACGGGTAGGTTCCGTGATCAACGTCCAGGAACGTTGCCTGGCCGCCTTCCATCAGGACTACCTTGCCCTCATCCAGGGCAGTGTTCAGGACCAGGGTGCTGTCGATGACCAGCGGGCGGAGGCGGTCGGCAAAGGACAGGAAGTACTCAACGATCTCGTCCACCACCACGCCGCGGCGGTTGTAAACCTTGACCAGGAGTTCGTTCTTCTGGCGCAGCGAGCCTTCCACTTTCTGGCGGAGGATGGACTCATCGAAGACGTCCTGCACACGGATGCCCAGCCTGGCCACCTTGTCCATGTAGGCGGGGCCAATGCCGCGGCCGGTGGTTCCGATGGCGCGGCTGCCGAGGAAGCGCTCGGTCACCTTGTCCAGCACCTGGTGGTAGGGGGCCACCAGGTGGGCGTTGGCAGATACCCGGAGCCGCGAGGTATCGGCGCCGCGGGCCTGGAGTCCGTCGATCTCCTGGAAAAGGGCTTCGAGGTTCACCACGCAGCCATTGCCGATGATAGGGACCGCGTTGGGGCTGAGAATGCCTGCGGGCAGCAGTTTGAGTTCGTACTTTTCACCGCCTACGACGACGGTGTGCCCGGCGTTGTTGCCGCCGTTGGGCTTGACGACGTAGTCAACACGGCCGCCCAGAAGGTCGGTGGCCTTGCCTTTTCCTTCGTCGCCCCACTGGGCTCCTACGATCACAATTGCTGGCATGGGATCCTCCCCCATTCGTTCGGGCTGCCCGGGGCCGGCCGCGGGGAGCGGACCTGCGCAGCACCGTTCATGAGAATGCCCCGAACAGACCGGCCTTCGCCGGACCGCAGGGCGGCGCAGCGATGGAAGAGTTCCGGGGCTCTTACCACCCAAGTTTAGCGGATCAGGCACTTTGTCCACTCGATGGGCCCGCCGCGGCCCCGCAATTGCAGTCAGACACATTCTGAACCGCGTTTGCCTCTGACCACGCTCCTGGATTTAGGTGGGAGTGGACCATCCGGAGCGGCTGAGAGACCTGGCTCAATGACGCCGCAGCAACCACGGTCCGGCAGGAATTCTGCCGGCCGATGGTGCTACTGCCAGGACCGATGGAAAGGAAGATTCCAGCATGCCCCTCAACACCGACCACATTCGTGCCACCCACGCCGGGTCCTTGCCCCGCACCCCTGAACTCATCGCGGCCAATACGGCAAAGGAATCCGAGGGGGTCACCCCCGCGTTCCTGGAGCTCCTGGAAGACTCCGTTGTGGACGTGGTGCAGCGCCAGAAGGACCTGGGAATCGACATCCCCAACGACGGCGAGTATGGGCACACGATGTCCAACTCCGTTGATTACGGGGCCTGGTGGAACTACTCCTTTGCCCGGCTCGGCGGCCTGGAGCCGACGAACGTGGACCGGTGGGCAGAAGCCGAAGTACGGCGTTCCTCCCCCGGAAATGTTGTCCTGACATCCTTCCCCGACCGGCGGGACCGGCAGGCCTTCAACGAGGCGTACAACGACCCTTCCTCCGGGATACTCGCGCACCGGAAGAGCGTGTCCCAGCCCAAGATCGCCGGGCCCCTGACCTATACCGGCCATGACCTGGTGGCCTCGGACATCAAGAACCTGAAGACCGGGCTCGCGGCGGCCGGCCTCACCGGAGGGTTCGTGGCGTCCCTCTCCCCCGGTTCCTGCGCCCGCGTAGCCAACGAGTATTACAAGAACGATGAGGAACTCGTCTACGCCTGCGCAGATGCGATGCGCGAGGAATACAAGGCCATCATCGACGCCGGCCTGACGGTCCAGCTCGACGATCCGTGACTGGCCGAGAGCTGGGACCAGATCAACCCGGAGCCGTCCCTGGAGGACTACCTGAAGTTCATCCAGCTGCGCGTGGAGGCCACCAACTGGGCGCTGCGGGACCTTCCGCAGGAACAGATCCGGCTGCACGTCTGCTGGGGCTCCTGGCACGGTCCGCACACCACGGATATCCCGTTCGCGGACATCATCGGCTCAGTGCTGCAGGTCAACGCCGGCGCCTACTCCTTCGAGGCGGCCAACGTCCGCCACGAACACGAATGGCGGGTCTGGGAGGACACCGCACTTCCTGAGGGCAAAGTGATCATCCCCGGCGTAGTCTCGCATGCCACCAACGTGGTGGAGCACCCGGACCTCGTGGCTGACCGCATTGTCAGGTTCGCTGAACTGGTGGGCCGGGAAAGCGTGATCGCCTCGACCGACTGCGGCCTGGGCGGCCGGGTGCATCCGCAGATCGCATTCGCCAAGCTTGAGGCGCTGGGCGAGGGTGCCCGCCGCGCCACCAAGCGCCTCTGGTAGGTATCCGCCCGTTCCGGGAGTGACCGCCGGTCCAACGCGCCACGAATGAGGTGCGCTGGACCGGCGTTTCGTTTCCCCGGGCTTGGTAAACTGGCAGAGGCCGACCCGGAATCGGCCCACCCCAACTAACCACCGTTGAAGAGCTGCGCCGCCGTGCGCCCATTTTCAGCGGTGGACGCAACATCAATCCCCGCAGGAGAACCAGCCCTTCATGACCGCACTGGCCCCCGAAACATTCCACGAACAGCTCATGAGCCGCCGCTACGAACCCAGCGTTGCCGCTGTCAACGAGCTGTGTGATTCCCTGCAGGAAGCAAAGCCCGGAACCGTGGTGCCCTACGTGGACCCCATGCACGATGTTGAGGAATGCCGCATCATCAGCCTGTACTCCAACATTGGCGAGATGGACCAGTCCGGTTTCATCACCGCCGGTGACCAGGACGCCGCGACCCGCATGCTGGGCATCCAGTGGAAGCTGGCCCTGCGCCCGGAATTCGTGATGCCCTGGAATGTCCACCCGTGGCACGTCCCGGGCGAGGCCAACGGAAAATTCACCCCGGACCAGGTGCAGGCCGGTTTGAAGCCGCTGCTGAAGTTCCTGGCCCTCGTCCCCCGCGCCTCCGTGATCGTGGCGCACGGCACCGAGGCCAACCGCCTGGCCAACCTGCTGCTGAAGACCGAAGTTCCGCTGCTGTGGCGCCGAGGCCTCAAGACCTACAAGGTCCGCTCCCTGAGCGGACGCGCCTTCGCCGGTTCCCCGGCCCGCCAGGAGGAGTTCCTGGCGGACATGCGCACGGCCTACGCCGACGCCATGGCACGCACCGGCATCGCCCAGCAGGCCTAGGGTTTTTCGACAGGCTCAACCACCGACGACGGCAGGTCACCTTCCCTGGGAAGGTGACCTGCCGTCGTCGTAATTATTCGAATCTAGCCCTCGATGGCTGCCTTCGCCGCGGGGTCCGAGTCGTTCAGGAACTTCTCGATCCGCTCCGGCTCGTCAGCTTCCCCGATAGCCGAGGAAGCCCTGCCCAGCGAGTAGAGCGCACGCAGGAACCCGCGGTTTGGCTCGTGCTCCCACGGGATGGGCCCGACGCCGCGCCAGCCGTTGCGGCGCAGCGCGTCCAGTCCGCGGTGGTAGCCCACCCGGGCGTACGCGTAGGAGTCGATGGTGCGGCCCTCGGTCCACGCTTCCTCAGCCAGGATCGCCCACAACAGCGAGGACGTCGGGTGCTTTTCCACCAGGTCCAAGGCCTCGTGGCCGGCCTCCAGCTGCGCGTTGACCTCGGTTTCGGCAGGCAGGAGCGTGGGCTCAGGCCCCATCAGGTTCCTGCGGAACTCATCCGACATTTAGAACGTCTTTCCGGCCGAACCGAGCTGCTTGGTGGCTTCCACCACGCGGGCCGCCAGGCCGGCTTCGGCGGAGGCGCCCCAGACGCGGGGGTCGTAGGTCTTCTTGTTGCCTACTTCGCCGTCGACCTTCAGGACGCCGTCGTAGTTCTTGAACATGTGGTCGGCCACCGGACGGGTGTAGGCGTACTGGGTGTCGGTGTCGATGTTCATCTTGATCACGCCGTAGGAGACGGCGTCGGCGATTTCCTGGTCCGAGGATCCGGAGCCGCCGTGGAACACGAGGTCGAACGGGTTGTCCTTGCCGATTTTCGCGCCCACCTGGGCCTGGATGTCCTTGAGGATCTCCGGGCGCAGCTTGACGCCGCCGGGCTTGTACACGCCGTGGACGTTGCCGAAGGTCAGTGCGGTGATGTAGCGGCCGTTTTCGCCGGCGCCCAGGGCGTCGATGGTGGCCAGGGCGTCCTCGACCGTGGTGTAGAGCTTGTCGTTGATGGCGTTCTCGACGCCGTCTTCCTCACCGCCGACCGTGCCGATCTCCACCTCGAGGACCATCTTGGCGGCAGCCGTGCGCTGGAGCAGGTCGCGGGCGATGCGCAGGTTCTCCTGCAGGGTTTCCGCGGAGCCGTCCCACATGTGGGAGTTGAACAGCGGGTTGCGGCCGGCCTTGACCTCAGCTTCGGAAGCCTCAAGCAGCGGCAGGACGAAGCCGTCCAGCTTGTCCTTGGGGCAGTGGTCCGTGTGCAGGGCGATGTTGACGCCGTAGTTCTTGGCAACTTCGCGGGCGAAGGCTGCGAAACCCAAGGAGCCGGCAACCATGTCCTTGGTGGAGGCGCCGGACCAGTAGGCGGCGCCACCGGTGGAGACCTGCACGATGCCGTCTGACTCCGCCTCCGCGAAGCCGCGCAGTGCCGCGTTCAGCGTCTGCGAGGACGTGACGTTGACGGCGGGGAAGGCGAATCCGCCCGCCTTCGCGCGGTCGATCATCTCGGCGTAGATCTCTGGGGTTGCAATGGGCATGCTGGCTCCTCTGCTGAGTTTCGTCTGTGGGTGGATGACCCTCAAGTAGACCGCTTACGGCTAGGCACCATCCTAGCCATTCCCGGGCTGGCAGGGTGTTTCGGGTCACCGGTCGGTAATACTCAGACGTGCTGGCCGAAGACGTGCCGGCGGACCCAGGCGTGCATGGCGATGGCGGCTGCGGAGGCGGCGTTGATGGACCGGGTGGAGCCAAACTGCTCGATGGACAGGGTGGCGACAGCGGCCTCGTGGACCTCCGGAGTCAGGCCCGGGCCCTCCTGGCCGAAGACCAGCACGCAGTCCCGGGGCAGTTCGTAGGTCTCCAGGGGGACGGAGTCCGGGAAGATGTCGATCCCGATAATGGCGAGACCCTCCCCGTGCGCCCACTGGACGAAATCCTCCACGGTGGGGTGGTGGCGGACGTGCTGGTAGCGGTCGGTGACCATGGCACCGCGCCGGTTCCACCGCCGTCGGCCAATAATGTGGACCTCCTTGGCGAGGAAGGCGTTGGCGGTGCGCACCACCGTGCCGATATTGAGGTCGTGCTGCCAGTTCTCGATGGCCACATGGAAGTTGTGCCGCCGGGAGTCCAGCTCCGCCACGATCGCCTCGTGTTTCCAGTAGCGGTACTTGTCCAGCACGTTGCGCCGGTCCCCGTCCGCCAGGAGGTCAGGGTCCCAGTGGTCGCCTTCGGGCAATTCGCCCTCCCAGGGCCCGACGCCGACCTCCGCCTTGGCGGGTTCGGCATCCCCGGGCGCGTGGTTGGGTTCGTCTGTCATCCCGGGCGTTTGGTTCACCCTTCAACACTAGACTGGACCACTGGAGCATTCATCACCGGTGGAGGTAGACGTGGCAGAAGAAGTCCAGGCAGCAGGAAACCCCGCGGTTTACCGCAACGGCCAGGAGATTGAATGCTGGCTGACGGACATGGACGGCGTCCTGGTCCACGAGAACCAGCCTATTCCGGGCGCTGCGGAGCTGATCCAACGCTGGGTGGATACGTCCAAGCGGTTCCTGGTGCTGACCAACAACTCGATCTTTACCCCGCGCGACCTCGCCGCCCGCCTGCGCTCCTCCGGCTTGGAAATCCCGGAGGAGAACATCTGGACCTCGGCGCTGGCCACGGCCCAGTTCCTGAAGGATCAGGTGGGCGGCTCGGACTCCGGAAACCGCGCCTACACGATCGGCGAGGCGGGGCTGACGACGGCGCTGCACGAGGCGGGCTTCATCCTCACGGACCAGAATCCGGACTTCGTGGTGCTCGGCGAGACGCGCACCTACAGTTTCGAGGCGATAACCACGGCCATCCGGCTGATCCTGGCCGGCGCCAGGTTCATCGCCACCAACCCGGATGCCACCGGCCCGTCCAAGGACGGCCCCATGCCCGCTACCGGCGCCATTGCCGCCCTGATCACCAAGGCCACCGGCCGCGAACCGTACATTGTGGGCAAGCCGAACCCGATGATGTTCCGTTCCGCCATGAACCAGATCGACGCCCACTCCGAAACCACCGCCATGATCGGTGACCGGATGGACACGGACATCATCGCCGGCATGGAGGCAGGCCTGCACACTGTGTTGGTGCTCAGCGGCATCACGCACAAGGACGATATTGCCGCCTACCCGTTCAGGCCCAACCAGGTGCTGAACTCGGTGGCGGACCTGAAGAACCAGATCTAGAAGATACTCACCCGGGAGCCGCCCCGCGGCAAGGGGAAGTATTCATCCAGCAACTCCGTCAGGAGGGGCCGGTAGATCTGCGGGTTCCAGCCGGGGCTGGCGTGGGCCGGCGCGGCTCCGATGGTTTGCAGGCCGCTGGAGACCATGTTGTCTTTGAACGCCACCGCCCACGTCTCCGACGCGGTCTCGTAGTCGACGGTCTGGTCCTTGGGGTTGCCGAGATAGGCCATCTTGGCGGTTCCGAGCTGCCCCGCGAACTGGCTGCCTTCGAAGTGGTAGATGTAGGCCGACTCGGTTTGGATGAGCACGCTGGAGGGTGCGATCGGCGACAGTTGTTCGAGCGTCTGGTCCAGGATCTGGCGCCAGCTCCGCTCGTCCTTGTGGATGATCCGCTCCCCCAGTTCGTAGCCGCCGCGGAGGGTGGACGGGAACCTGAAGCCGCGCTCGTAGAGGAACACCACGCCGTCGAACCAGCTCTGGTCCAGGACGTCATGCGCACTGTAGGGGCTTGAGTCCAGCAGGATGAACTGCACCTGGATGCCTGCCACGGCAAGGAGCCGGGCGGCCACCTGGGTGGCCAGCATGCCGCCGAAGCTGTGACCGTAGAAGAACAGCTTGGTGATCTTCTCCACCGCTACGTACTCGGAGATCGCGCGGACCACCTCGGTGACGTCGAGGCCCAGGTTGGAATAGCCGACGGCGGCGAGCCGGGCCCGCTTGTTCAGCGAGCCGCGGAGGGTGTTGAGGATCCACTGGGCCTCTTCCCAGCTGGTTTTGTACCCGGGGAAGAGGAACCAGCAGGCGTCCGGGTAATAGGCGTCGGCGAAATCATCCGGGACTGGCAGGATTTTTGTGGTTTGGCGCTGCGACTGCACTTCACGGGTCAGCAGCATGTCCGCGGCGAGCAAACCGGAAGCCCCGGCGCCGGCGAGTAACGTCCGACGGGAAAAGCGTTTGAGGGCAGCGGCCTCCGCCAGCAGCCGGGCCTGGGGGACCCCGCGCCGGTTCTGTGGACCTGTCTCCCCCTCATACGGCACACCACTACCGTAAGCACACCTGAAGTAAACGCCGCAAGGAGCGGCACGTAACCATTCCGCGACGCAGCGGTCAGCTTGCCGCCTGGCCCTCCGTGGCGGGGAAAGGAGCCTGGGGTTTTTGCTGCCGGCGGATGATTTCCAGGCCGATGTCGTTGTAGCGGCCCAGCAGGTCCGCGCCGTCGAACGCCTGCGGGTTATCCAGCAGGGCGAAAACGGAATCGCTGGCGTTGAACAGTTCCTCGTCCGAATACTCGGCCAGTGGGCGGCCGTACAGGACTTCGAAGAAAATCACCGGCAGCTGCGGGAGCCCCTCGGCAAAGTCACCGCCGCCGGTGAACAGCTCCGTGACGTCGTCGTCCATGAGGAGCGGTTGGGTGGTCGAAGGGCCTTCGGGCTTGCGGCCGTAACTTGCGGACACAAGCTGGAGGGTCACCCCGGCGGACGGAAGGCCTGGCAGGGAGTTGGTGTCCATGGCGTTCAGGTCGCCGCGCAACCCGGACAGCGCGGATGATTCAATGAGGTCAGCCTGCGAAAGGTCAACACAGATGCGGCAACGCAGGCCCATCCGCCGAACACGTCGAATAATGTGGACGAGTTCCGCACGGGTGTCGTGGCGGAGGGTTCCCCGGACTTCAATCCGGACGATGTCAGCAGAGACATCGAGGTCAACAAGTGCGTCAAGCGCGCGGTCCATAGGTACTCCAAATGAGGTTCTATGGCCGACGGCTCAACCTCCGCAAGCGTAACCTCCAGCGGGAGCCCCGCACAAGCCGTCCCTCAGGCGCTCTGGCCCGGCCTGATGCTGCCCGGCTCCTGGTAGTGGGTGTGCGCGCCTGCGCCGCCGACGGAATCAACCAGCGACTTGGCGATGTCCCGCAGCTTGGTGTTGCTGTTGCTGGAGGCCTCCGTGAGGATTTCGACGGCGGCCGCTTGGCTGCAGCGGTTTTGCGCCATGACAATGCCGATGGCGATGTCGATGATGGTCCGCGATTCCAGGGTGGCGCGGAGATTGGAGGCGCTGTCCGCATGCAGTGAGAACCTGACCGCGAGGCGCAGCGCCTGCGAGATCTCCCTGGTGAAGTCCCGCGCACGGGCAGCCGCCTGGCCATCGAACTTGTGCGGGACATCCGAGTAGAGGTTCAGGGCAGCCTTGGCCTCGCCCTGCAGGTTAAAGGGCAGTGAGAGCACCGACCGAAGCCCGTGGGACGCAACCGCGGTGGCGTAGTCCGGCCCCCACCGGTCCTCCTGGAAAAGGTCCGGAACGTAGACCTCACGTTCGTCCTTTGCCGCAGTAAGGCACGGCCCCTGGGACAGGGAGTACTGGATTTCATCCACTTCCCGCGCCGAGTCACTGCTCCAGCCGATCGTGGCTGCCTTGCGGTCACGGAGCAGCGTGATGCCGCACAGGGCGTCGTCGCCGTCGCCTGCCATCTGGTGCGCGGAAAACCGCGCAAGCTCGTTGAGGAAGTCCTCAAAGTCAGCGCTGTCCAGGATCAGGTTCTGGACCTTGTCGGTAGCGCTCAAAGGCTGTTCTGTGGTGGGCAAATGCATGGTCTCCAAGCAACTGAAGGGTGATAAGGCAAATATTAGGTCACCCGGTGTCCCTGACCAAGTGCGGCCCACAGTCCGCTTCGACGCGACGTGAGCCGCTGCCCTTACCGGGTACTAGGCGAGGCCGAGCTCGTCCTTGCCAAACGCGAACAGGTAGGGAACGCCCGTTTCGGCCTCGATCTTTTCCTTGGCCCCGGTGTCGCGGTCAACGATGACGGCCACGGCCACCACGTTCCCTCCAGCCTTCCGCACGCCTTCCACTGCCGTCAGCGCAGATCCTCCGGTGGTGGACGTATCCTCCAGGACCAGCACGTTCCGTCCTTCGACGGACGGGCCCTCCACCTGGCGGCCCATGCCGTAGGACTTCTGTGCTTTGCGGACCACGAAAGCGTCAACGGGCCGGCCAGCGTCAACCGCGGCGTGCATCACCGCGGTACCGACGGGGTCTGCGCCCATGGTGAGGCCGCCTGCGCACTCAAAGTCGATCCCGGCGTCGTCAGCCAAGGCCAACATCACCTGGCCCACCAACTTGGAGGCTTCGTGGTGCAGGGTGATCCTGCGCAGGTCGATGTAGTAGTCGGCCTCGGCCCCGCTGGAAAGGATCACCTTGCCGCGGACAACGGCGAGTTCCTTGATCAGTTCGAGCAGTCGGGCGCGGGCAGCGGCAGCGTCTGGCGCAGTATGAGTGGGCGAAGTCATGGGCTCCAGTTTAGTGGGTGAGCGGGCGGGCAAAGCCTGGCGCGTGCTCCGGACGCGGACCGAAGGCGATGACCCGCGGCAGGATCCGCCTCAACACCGGGTTGTGCCGCATTACGAAAAGCAGCGCCTGGCGGAGCCGCGACGTGTTTCCGGCTGCAGCGGCTGCCGGAAACTTCCCCGCGAACAGCGGAACGAACACTGCCCGGTGCATGATCCGCTGCACCGTTTGCACCACCACCGTGGGCATCCAGCGGCGGCGCTGGACCGCAATAAGGGTGGCGGTGCGCACCTGTCCGCGGCGCAGGTCCGGAGCCAGCCGCTTCGCCGCGGCCACCGCGTCCTGGATGGCCAGGTTGATTCCTACGCCCCCGGCCGGGGACATGGCATGCGCGGCATCCCCGACACACAGGAAACCGTCGGCATACCACCGGTGCAGGCGGTTCAGCCTTACATCCAGCCAGTGCAGGTCCTCCACGCTGCTGATCGAACCGACGCTGTCCGCCAGGTCGGGGCGGAGTGCGGCCACACGCCGGCGGAACCTTTCCACACCCTCGGCCCGGATCCTTGCATCCGCGCCTTTCGGGGCGAGATATCCCATCTGGTAATAGTCGGTCCTGGTCAGTGCGATCATCGCTTCCCGGTCACCGAACGCCGGGACCACCCCGGCCACCTCACCCCCTCCTGACGCCCGGCGCGGAAGTCTGAACCACCACACATCAAATGGCACCGGATACTCCTTCGGGGACAAGCCCGCGGCCCGGCGCAACACCGAATGCCGGCCGTCAGCCGCCACCACCACATCGGCGTGAAGCACCTGCTCCCCGCCGGCCGCGGTGTCACCGGCGGCCCGGAAGCGCACCCCGGTGACGCGTCCGCCGTCGTCGATCTCCAACCCCGTAGCTTCGCATTCCATCAAAAGGGTGAATGTCGGTTCAGCCTTGGCGGCGGATGCAAGGAAATCCAGGAAGTCCCACTGCGGCATCATGGCCACGTAGTTGTACGGGGGCTTCAAGGAGTCGAAATCAGCCAGGGTGACCAGGCCGGCGCCCGGCACCGGGAATGCGACATTCTGCAAGCGGCTCTGCGGCAGGGCGCGGAATCCGGGGCCCAAACCCAGCTCGTCCATCAGCCGGATCGTGGACGCATGCACCGTGTCGCCGCGGAAATCCCGCAGGAAATCGCCGTGTTTCTCCAGGACGGCCACGTCCACGCCGGCCCTGGCCAGCAAGAGGCCGAGCATCATTCCCGCCGGGCCGCCGCCCACCACTGCACACCCCGTCCGCTCCATGCAGTTACGCTACGCCGGGCGCCGCGCGTCTGGAACAGTTGAGGGTTGTTGACAGCGCTGGCTAGGCTGGACCACATGCGCGAACTCCAGGCCAAGATCATTGAAGAAATGGGCGTTCTGCCCCGGATCGACCCCGCAGGGGAGGTGCGCAAGCGCGTCACATTCCTCAAGGAATACCTCAAGGCAACGCATACCAAGGGCTTCGTCCTGGGCATTTCCGGCGGGCTGGATTCCTCCCTGGCCGGGCGCCTTGCGCAGCTGGCGGTGGAGGAACTCCAGTCCGAGGGCGTGGAAGCGAACTTCGTGGCCGTGCGCCTGCCCTATGGCGTGCAGCATGATGAGGATGACGCGCAGGCAGCCCTGGACTTTATCAAGGCCAAGACCGAGTGGACCTTCAACATCTCCGCTGCGGTGGACGGTTTTGAGGACGAGTTCGAAAAAACGGTTGGTTCGGAGATTTCCGATTTCCACAAGGGCAACACGAAGGCCCGCACCCGCATGATCGCCCAGTACGCACTGGCTGGGGAATTCAACTACCTGGTGATCGGCACCGACCACGGCGCCGAATCCGTGACCGGCTTCTTCACCAAGTACGGTGACGGCGGCGCAGACATCCTGCCCCTGTTCGGCCTCAACAAGAGGCAGAACCGGGCCCTGTTGGCCGAACTCGGAGCGCCGGCCCGCATCTGGGAGAAGGTGCCCACCGCGGACCTCCTCGATGACCGGCCCGGCCGCACTGACGAAGACGAACTCGGCATCAGCTACGACCAGATCGACGACTACCTCGAAGGCCGCGGCGTTCCGGAAGCGGTGGCCGAATCGATCGAACAGAAGTTCCTCCGCACCCGGCACAAGCGCACGGTTCCGGTGACCATCTTTGACACCTGGTGGAAGGACCAGCTGCCGGAGTAGCCCCGCGCCGGACCCTACGAGCGTTTCCCGGACCTGCATATCAGCGGGTACGCCTCCCGCCGTCCGCACCGCCGCCCAGCTGCTGCGTAATCCGGTGCGCCTCCGCCATCAAAAGGCCGCCCAGTTCCTCCTGCCGTTCCGGTTTGAAGCGAGGCTCGATGCCGGTCAACGACAAAGCCCAGGCCGGCTTCCCGGATCGGTCGAACACAGCAGCGCCCATCCCCCAGCTTCCTTCCAGGACCAGGCCGGGGTTCACCGCGTAGCCGGCCAGCCGGGTGCGGGCAAGGCTCTTCCGGACCATCGCGGCGGTGTGGTTCGCCGCAAATGCCCCTGCGTGGTCAGTCCAGCGGTCCAGCAGTTCCTCCTGCTCGCTTTCCGGGAGGAAGGCCAGGATGGCTGTGCCTGCTGACGCGACTCCCAGCGGGAACCGCACGCCCTCATGCAGGACGAAGGAACGCACGGGGAAGCTTCCCTCCTCGCGCAGCAGGCAGACCGTCTCGGCGCCGCGCCGGATCGAAAAGAAGGCGCTCTCCCCTGTGGCCTCGGCAAGCCGTCGAAGGCTGGGGCGGGCAATGTCCTCCATCGGAAACCGTGCCGCGGCCACCGACCCCATGAGCAGCACCTCCGGGCCGAGCACCCAGTTGCCGGTGGCGGGATCGTGGTCCAGCAAGCCTTCAGAGGCGAGGGACGAAAGGAGCCGGTGGACCGTGGGGCGGGTCAGCCCTGATTCGCGGACCAGCCCGGCCAGCGGCATACCCTCCGCGCTTCGGCCCACCAACCGCAGCAGTCCGGCAATCCGCGTCACCACCTGGGCGCCCTGCACCGGTGTCGTGGTCACAACTCCTCCTCTTGTCCACAATATGGATGCTTTGAAGCATACCGTCCATACTGTAATTCGCCGACAATGTTTCCTTGACACGCTCCGTGGGCCGCCCGTAGTCTCCAGAAGCAGATCCTGCGTCCACTAAGTGGACGCCATACTGCGCTCAACGAGGAGACGTCATGAATAAACTCCAGCCTTCTGCCATCGCAGCCCTGGAAGGCGCATTGCGGGACGGGATGACCCTCGCCGTCGGCGGCTTTGGCCTGAGCGGCATCCCCGCTGACCTGATCGAAGCCGTGCGCGACTCCGGCGTGAAGGACCTTACCGTCGTCTCAAACAACATGGGTGTGGACGGCAAGGGCCTGGGCATCCTGATCGAAGCCGGCCAGGTCCGCAAGGTCATCGCTTCCTACGTCGGCGAGAACAAGCTCTTCGCGGAGCAGTACCTCGCAGGGAAACTCGAGGTGGAGTTCACTCCGCAGGGCACGCTGGCAGAACGCCTCCGCGCCGCCGGCGCCGGTATCCCGGCGTTCTACACCAAGACCGGCGTGGGTACCCTCGTGGCCGAGGGCAAGCCGCACGAGGTGTTCGACGGCGAAACTTTCGTCCAGGAGCGCGCCATCAAGGCCGACGTCGCACTGGTCCACGCGCACACCGCGGACACGGACGGCAACCTCACCTACCGCTACACTGCCCGGAACTTCAACCCGGTGGTGGCAACCGCCGCGGTCCTCACCATCGCCGAAGCGGAAGCCGTCGTCTCCCCCGGCGAACTGGACCCGAACCACATCGTCACCCCCGGTGTCTTTGTCCAGCGGCTGGTCCAGGCCACGGCCCGGGCGAAGGACATCGAGCAGCGGACTGTCCGTCAGCGCACCGTGGCTGCCGGTGCCGATGCGCTGGCCGTCTGAGCCGGGGCCCGGAAACTCAATGGAGGGAACCACCTCATGACCAGCACGCAACCCGATGACCTGGATGTCCGCCAGAAGGGCCTGGCCCGGATGGCGGAGAAGCTGGCCGGATGGACACAGAAATGGTTCCCGGACGCATACATCTTTGCCCTGGCAGGCGTCCTGCTCGTAGCCGTCGCCGCGTTGGCGGCAGGCGCTTCACCCAAGGCCGTGGTGGATTCCTTCGGCAACGGTTTCTGGGACCTCACCGCTTTCACCCTGCAGATGTCCATGGTTGTCCTGACCGGCTACGTCGTGGCAACCTCACCCCCGGTGGCCCGGCTGATTGAACGCCTGGCCCAGGTCCCCGGCTCCGCGCGGACCGCCGTCAGCTTCGTCGCCGTCATGTCCATGTCGGTGTCATTCGTCAACTGGGGCCTGAGCCTGATTTTCGGCGGACTCCTGGCCCGTGCTGTGGCCCGGCGAGCGGACCTCCGCGTCGATTACCGGGCCCTCGGCGCGGCGGCGTTCATGGGACTGGGCGCAGTCTGGGCGCTGGGCATGTCCTCCTCCGCGGCCCAGCTCCAGGCAACCAAGGCTTCCATTCCGCCGGCGCTCCTGAAGATCACCGGCATCCTGGATTTCGGCGCCACCATCTTCACCTGGCAGTCCCTGCTGACGCTCGTCATCCTGATGCTGCTGACCACCGTCATTGCCCACTTTTCCGCGCCGACCGGGAAGGCCATCAAAACGGCCGCAGATCTCGGCGTCGACCTTGACGACCAGCCCGAGCCGCCGGACGAAAAGTCCCGGCCCGGCGAGTGGCTCGAATACAGCAGGGTACTGCCCATCCTGGCGGGTGTGCTCACCCTCGGCTGGCTGGTGTCCCAGCTCCTGACCCTGCCCATCCTGAGCGTGGTCAGCTCACTGAACGGTTACCTCCTGGTCTTCCTCATGCTGGGGCTGGTGCTGCACGGAACGCCGCGCAGGTTCCTGCAGTCAGTGGCCAAGGCGGTGCCCGCAACAGCCGGAATCCTGGTCCAGTTCCCGCTCTATGCCGCGATGGCGGCCATCCTCACCAAGGCGACGGGCGCCGGCGGCCTCTCCGTATCCGAGCACCTGGCGCAGTTCTTCACCAGCATCGGCGGTAACGGGGCGTTCGCCATCATCATCGCCCTCTACACAGCCTTCCTGGGGATGTTCGTCCCTTCCGGGGGAGGCAAGTGGCTGGTCGAGGCACCCTATGTCATGCAATCCGCGACGGACGTGAACATGAACCTTGGCTGGACCGTGCAGATCTACAACATGGCCGAGGCACTCCCCAACCTGGTCAACCCGTTCTTCATGCTGCCGCTGCTGGCCGTCCTGGGCTTGCGGGCTCGAGACCTGGTGGGCTTCACGTTCCAGCAGTTCCTGTTCCACCTGCCGGTAGTGCTGCTGTTGGCCTGGCTGCTGGGCATGACATTCGAATTCGTGCCGCCGGTTATACCCAACTGACCACAGACACCCGATTACTGCGAGAAAGAAAAGGAGTTTCGCCATGGCATGGACCAGGGATGAAATGGCTGCGATTGCGGCCGAGGAACTGAATGACGGCGACTACGTAAACCTGGGGATCGGCATCCCCACGCTGGTGGCCAACAACCTGCCCGAGGGCGTGCGGGTGGTGCTGCAGAGCGAGAACGGGCTGCTCGGCATGGGGCCGTTCCCGTACGAGGGCGAAGAAGACGCGGACCTCATCAACGCCGGCAAGCAGACCGTCACGGTGTTGCCCGGCGGCAGCATCTTCGACTCCGCGACCTCGTTCGGCATGATCCGCGGCGGCCACGTCAAGGTGGCCATCCTGGGCGCCATGCAGGTCTCCGGCAACGGTGACCTGGCCAACTGGACCATCCCCGGCAAGATGGTCAAAGGCATGGGCGGGGCCATGGACCTGGTGGCGGGAACCCCGCGGGTGGTGGTCCTCACCGAACACAACGCCAAGGACGGCACCGCCAAGATCGTCCGCGAATGCACCCTCCCGCTGACGGGGCTCAGCTGCGTGGACCGGATCATCAGCGACCTCGCCGTGTTTGATCTTTACAAAGCGGACGACGGCGGGCGGCAGCTGACGCTGACCCGCCTGGCACCGGGCGTCACCGAAGAGGAGATTCGGGAAAAGACCGACGCCGGTTTCGATGTCCGGCTTGAGAATGAGGACGTGGCAGCATGAGCCTGAAGGAACAGTTCGGCAAGGATGTACTGATCACCGGCTGGGGGCACAGCAGGTTTGGGAAGCTGGTGGACGAGACCCTCGAATCGCTGATTGTGCAGGTGGCCACGGACGCCATCAGCACTGCGGGCGTCGAACCATCGCAGATCGACGAGGTCTACGTGGGCCAGTTCAACGCCGGCATGATGCCGCTGGCCTTCCCCTCGTCGCTGGCCCTGCAGGTTTCCCCGGACCTGGCCAACGTCCCGGCCACCCGTGTGGAGAACGCGTGTGCTTCCGGCTCGGCGGCCTTCCAGCAGGGCACCAAGTCGTTGCTGGCCGGTACCGCAAGGACGGTCCTGGTGATCGGCGCGGAAAAAATGACCCACGCCGGGGCAGACGTGGTGGGCGCCGCGCTGCTCGGGGCCGACTATGACATGGCCGGGAAACAGTCCACCACCGGTTTCACCGGGCTCTTCGCCGAGGTGGCAAAGCACTACGCCAAGCGCTACGACGCCGCCGGCAGCCTGGGCGACGTTCTGGGCAGCATCGCCGCGAAGAACCACCGCAACGGCGTTGACAACCCGTACGCCCAGCTCCGCAAGGACCTTGGCGAAGAGTTCTGCCGGACCGTCTCGGACAAGAACCCGCTGGTGGCCGATCCCCTGCGCCGCACCGACTGCTCCCCCGTCTCGGACGGTGCAGCCGCCGTCGTACTGTCCGCCTCCCCCACCGGCGGGGCCACGGCTCCGGTCCGGCTGGCCGGCTTCGGGCAAGCCAACGACTTCTTCCCCACCGACCGCCGCGACCCCACGGCGTTCGAGGCCACCCGGGCCTCCTGGCAGCGCGCCTTGGCGATGGCCGGCGTCGGACTCGAAGACCTGGACCTGGCCGAAGTCCACGACTGCTTCACCATCGCGGAACTGCTCATGTACGAGGCCATGGGCCTGACCGCCCCCGGCGAAGGTGCCCGCGCCCTCGAGGAAGGCTGGGTGTACAAGGACGGCAAGCTGCCGGTCAACGTCTCCGGCGGCCTCAAGGCCAAGGGCCACCCTGTGGGCGCCACGGGCGTCTCGCAGCATGTGCTCGCCGCGATGCAGCTGACCGGCACGGCCGGCGACATGCAGCTGGCAGCCCCACGCAGGGCAGCGGTGCAGAACATGGGCGGCGTCGGCATCGCCAACTACGTAAGCATCCTCGAGGCCGTCTGAGGCACCGGGATGACCAGGCGTTGACGCCCGGACGGGCAGGCGGTATCGCTGCCGCCATCCGCCGTGAGGGGAGGCGTTAACAACACATTATTGCCGCCACCCTTGCACCCGGGGCCTGCGCCCCGTACGTTGGGGACTGTGGGGGATTAACTCCCGCGCACCCCGGGACGATTCCGGGGAGAGAATCAGAGTCACATGAAGGAATGCAGCCATGGCAACAGGCACAGTTAAATGGTTCAACGCCGAAAAGGGTTTTGGCTTCATTGCCCCCGATGACGGGTCCGCTGACGTATTCGCCCACTACTCGGCAATCGCCACCAGCGGCTACCGCTCACTGGACGAAAACCAGAAGGTCGAATTCGATGTGACCCAGGGCCCCAAGGGTCCGCAGGCAGAGAACATCCGCCCGCTCTAAGTCTTCGGCGGCTCCGGCACCTGCCGGGACCCCAACCAGCGGCCCCTCCAACGAAAGTTGGAGGGGCCGCTGTTTTTCGTCGGCAGAGTTATTCGCCGCATTGCGGGTTTGGGATAATTGACCCATGACCGGAAAGGACCAGGACAAGGATCCGTGGGTCGAGTTCGACGCACTCGGTCCCGCCGCACCCGACCGCGTCCCGGGCCAGCCCGGAGGCGAACCCCACGGCTTCGGATTCCGCACCGGCGTACGCAGCGCCCGGGTCGCCGTCGGCTTTGCCGTCTATGCCCTGGCGTTGGGCACCATCCTGGCCCTGACCGGTTGCATCGTGTTCATCGCCCGGCAGCAGTGGCTGCTGGTGGGCCTCATGCTGATGTTCGAATCCATCTTTGTCTTTGCATTCACGCGGCTTGTGGCCCAGGCGCGGCACCGGACACCGCGAGACGGTCCGGCCAAATAAGCGGACAAGTGCCCTTGACCTTGACGCTGCGTCAACCCGTAGGCTCAGGGGCATGGAAGGAATCCGCGGCAACGGCGTAAGGGATTGGCCCATCCAGGATGTGGCCAGGATGGCCGGCACCACCAGCCGCACCCTCAGGCACTACGACGACATCGGGCTCTTGAAGCCCAGCCGGGTGGGCGGGAACGGCTACCGATATTACGACGGCGCGGCCCTCCTTCAGCTGCAGCGCATCCTTTTGCTGCGGGAACTGGGCCTGGGCCTGCCGGCCATCGCCGAGGTCTTCGAGCGCCAGGCCGACCCCGTCGCGGCGCTCTCCCGCCACCTCGAGTGGCTGGGAAAGGAGCAGCAACGGCTGGACCGGCAAGCGCAGTCCGTGCGGCAAACCATCGAAACAGTGAAGGCAGGAGGCCAACTGATGGCTGAGAACATGTTTGACGGCTTTGACCATACCCAGTACCGGGATGAGGTCGAAGAACGCTGGGGCAAGGACGCCTACGCGGCGTCGGACGCGTGGTGGCGGGGGATGGACGCCGCAGAAAAGCGGGCGTGGAAGTCCAAGGTGGAGGATCTGGGAAGGGACTGGATCGCCGCCGGCGCTTCAGGGGTGCCGGCGGATGGACCTGAGGCCCAGGACCTGGCACGCAGGCACGTGGCCTGGCTCCAGTCCATTCCCGGAACTCCGGCTGCAGCCGCCGGCGGCGACATCAGGGCATACGTCACAGGACTCGCTGACATGTACGTCGCGGATCCGCGCTTCGCCGCCAACTACGGGGGCAAGGACGGGGCCGCCTTCGTGCGGAGCGCCCTTCGCATGTTTGCGGAGAAACACCTCTAGGGCACCTGTTAGCGGTTGGCGTTGACCCGCTTGGCCCTCTTGACCCGCCGGACGATGAGCAGGACCACGGCAACGGCGAGAGCCGCGTAGACGGCGTAGTTCAGGAAGTGTGAGTACTTCTCGATGAGCTGGTACTGGGTGCCCAACAGGTAGCCAAGGCCAATGAGGGCCCCGTTCCACAGCCCGCTGCCGGCGAGGGTGAAGAGGCTGAAGGTCGCCGGCGGCATGGCCGCGGCCCCGGCCGGCAGCGAGATCAGGCTGCGGATACCGGGGAGGAGGCGGCCAAAGAAAATAGACGATTTGCCGTGGCGGCGGAACCAGGCTGTGGCCTGTTCAAAGTCCTCCCGGTCCACCAGGGGCAGTTTGGAAAGCCACCGGATTGAACGTTCCAGGCCCAGTTTCGCGCCGAGCCAATAGAGCAGCAGGGCACCCAGGTACGCGCCCAGGGTGCTGGTGGCGAAGACGAGGAGGAGGTTGAGGGAACCTTGCTTGGCAAGGTAGCCCGCCAGGGGAAGGATCACCTCGCTGGGGATGGGAGGCACCCCGTTCGCTGGCATGGCATGGCCGTCTGTTAACCGTCATGTCCACACTACGGGCCGCGGAATTCGTCGGGCGCCACCGGGTCCCGGACAGGGCGCCCAGTGGTCACCGGTGCTTGAACTGCGGCTCACGCTTTTCTGCGAACGCCGCCATCCCTTCCTTTTGGTCATCGGTGGCGAACAGCGAGTGGAAAAGCCGCCGTTCGAACAGGACCCCTTGGGCCAGCCCGGTTTCGAAGGCTGCATTCACGGCTTCCTTTGCCGCCATGGCTGCCGGCTTCGACTTGGCAGCGATCAGCCCGGCCGCCTTGAGGGCCTCGGACACCACCTCCTCCGCCGGGACCACCCGGGAGACCAGTCCGCACCGGTCCGCTTCCTCGGCGCCGATGAACCTGCCGGTGAGAATCAGGTCCATGGCCTTGGCCTTGCCGATCGCGCGGGTGAGCCGCTGCGAACCGCCCATCCCGGGGAGCACGGCAAGGTTGATTTCCGGCTGGCCGAACTTGGCGTTGTCCCCCGCAATGATGAGGTCGCACATCATTGCGAGCTCGCAGCCGCCGCCCAGGGCAAACCCGGACACGGCTGCGATGGTGGGGATCCGCAGCCGGGTGAAATCCTCCCAGCCGCGGAACCAGTCCGCGGTGTACATGTCCATGTAGCCTTTGTCCGCCATCTCCTTGATGTCGGCTCCGGCAGCGAACGCCTTAGCCGAGCCCGTGATCACCACGGCGCCTACGCCGGGATCGGAGTCCATCACGGTAACGGCGGCGACCAGTTCTTCCATGGTGGCCTTGTTGAGCGCATTCAGCGCCGATGGCCGGTTGAGGGTCACCAGTCCCACCCTGCCTTGTTGCTCCACCAGGATGTTGGCGTATTCAGTCATTCGGGGCTCCCGTCGTCGTGTGCTGCCGTGGTCCGGCTCCGGCCCGTTGCGTCCGTTCCTGTTCCCGCCGCCGCTGCGGTGTCCGCGGCAGCCGGTTCCGCGCTGGCGCGGATGTCCGTAATGATGGCGGAGAAGTCTCGGCCGGCGCCGCCCTCCGCGGCAAACGTATCGTAGATGCGGGCGGCGAGCGCCCCCATCTGTCCCGCCACTCCCGTGCTGTTGAGGGCGTTGACCGCCAGGTTGAGGTCCTTGGCCATCAGCGCCGCCGCGAAGCCCGGCTGGTAGTCCCTGTTGGCCGGGCTGGCGGGAACCGGTCCCGGTACCGGGCAGTTGGTGGTCAGCGCCCAGCACTGGCCCGAGGCCGCGGAGGCGACGTCGAACAGGGCCTGGTGGCTCAGCCCCAGCTGTTCGCCGAGGACAAAAGCCTCGCTGACCGCGATCATGGACACGCCCAGGATGAGGTTGTTGCAGATCTTGGCAGCCTGGCCCGCGCCGTGGCCGCCGCAGTGGACCACGCGTCTTCCCATCACCTCCAGGAGCGGCCGCACCGACTCGAAGTCCCGCACCTCGCCGCCGGCCATGAACGTCAACGTCGCCGCTTCGGCGCCCACGACGCCGCCGGAAACAGGCGCGTCGATGGAACGGTGGCCGGCATCACCGGCCAGGCGCGCAGCTTCCCGTGCCTCATCGACATTGATGGTGGAGCAGTCCAGGAACATGGTGTCCGGCGGTGCGGCGGCCAGCAGTCCAGGTTGTCCGGCTCTGCCGCGGTAGGCGTCCAGGACGTGTCCACCGCTGGGGAACATGGTCAGCACGACGTCGGCCCCGGCGACGGCGACAGCCGCGCTGTCCGCGACCGGCACACCACGTTCCCGTGCCGTTTGGACGGCTGCAGGCACCACGTCGAAACCAACTACCGTATAGCCGGCCCGGACCAGGTTCACGGCCATGGGGCCACCCATATGCCCCAGGCCGAGGAAGGCCACGGTTCCCTTGTCAGGCATGGTCCGCCTCCTCGGGTGCACGTTCCGGGTGCAGGTCCAGCTCTCCGCCGTCCAGCGGTTCGAAGAACCTGTCCACCTGCCCGGGAAGCACGTCACCCAATGTTGCCGGTTTCCACTGCGGATTCCTGTCCTTGTCCACCACTTGGGCGCGGATGCCTTCGCGGAAGTCAGGACCGGCCAGGAAGCGGATCCCGGCACGGTACTCCTGGGCAAGCGCTTCATCCAGTGTCAACGCGGCGGCCCGGCGCAGCGACGCCAGGGTGACCTTGACCGAGGTGGGTGACTTCGCTTCGATCGTGTCGGCCGCCTCCACCGCAGCGTCCTTCCCGGGCCCCGCCCAGTCCCGGAGGCGCCTGACGATCCCGGCTGCGTCATCCGAGGCGTAGCAGGCGTCGATCCAGTCACGCTGCCCGGCGAGCGGCGAGGCCGGAGCCGGCCGGGCATACCGTTCGACGACGTCTTCCGCACTGTGGTCCTCAAGGGCGGCCGCCAGGTCCGGCAGCGATTGGGACGGGACGTAGTGGTCTGCCAGGCCCAGGAACACCGCATCGCCGGCGCCAAGATGCGCGCCGGTCAGGGCGGCGTGCGTTCCGGACTGGCCGGGTGCGCGTGAGAGCAGGAAGGTCCCGCCGACGTCCGGGGCGAACCCGATGGTGGTTTCGGGCATGCCCATCCTGGTCCGCTCCGTGACCACCCGGACGCTGCCGTGGGCGGAGATCCCCACCCCGCCGCCGAGGACCAGGCCATCCATGAGGGCCACGTATGGCTTGGGATACCCGGCGATCAGGGAGTTCAGGCGGTACTCGGCCTGCCAGAAACCGGCCGTCCGGTTTCCGCCGTGCAGCATGTCCTCGTAGATGGCCACGATGTCGCCGCCGGCGCAGAGGCCACGTTCCCCGGCACCCTGCACCAGGACGGTGGCGACGTCGTCGTCCCCGGCCCACGCGGTGAGCTGCCGGAGCATCAGATCCACCATGCCGGCGGTGAGTGCGTTCACGGCTTTAGGCCTGTTGAGCGTGACCACGCCCAGCCGGCCGCGGCGTTCAAACAGTACTTCCGGGTGCCCGTTGTCGGCGGCACCATCCATTCCCTTGGCTGCGGTCATCGGCTGGCTGCTCCTTCGCATGGTGGCCGGATGAGTGATCCAGGTCATTCTGGTTGCGAATATACCCGCCGCGTCACGCTTGGGACCAACCCCGCGGGTGGTACCGGCCGCCACCCGGGGGTCTTTACCCGGCGAAGGACTGCCAAGGTAAGTTAGGAACCGTGAAGATAGCTACCTGGAATGTGAATTCGCTCCGTGCCCGCGCCGACCGTGTTGAAGCCTGGCTCCAGCGCAGCGACTGCGATGTCCTGGCCATCCAGGAGACCAAGTGCAAGGACGAGAACTTTCCTTGGGAACTCTTTGAACGGATGGGCTACGAAGTTGCCCACTTCGGCGTCAACCAGTGGAACGGCGTGGCCATCGCCTCACGCGTGGGGCTTGACGACGTCGAGCGGACGTTCCTGGACCAGCCCTCGTTCGGCAAGGCCGGCAAGGATCCCGTCCAGGAGGCCCGCGCCATGGCTGCCACCTGCGGCGGCGTCCGGGTCTGGAGCCTGTATGTCCCCAACGGTCGCTCCCTGGACGACGAACACATGCCCTACAAGCTCAAATGGCTGGAGAGCCTGAAAACCCACGCCCAGGGCCTGGTCACGGACAACCCGCAGGCGCAGGTCGCGTTGATGGGCGACTGGAACATTGCCCCGTTCGACGACGACGTCTGGGATATCGACTTGTTCGTCAACAACCGCTACACCCATGTCAGCCCGCCGGAGCGTGCGGCGTTCCATGCCTTCGAGTCCGCCGGGTTCACCGATGTTGTCCGCCCTTACACCCCCGGCCCGGGCGTCTACACCTACTGGGATTACACCCAGCTCCGGTTCCCCAAGAAGGAGGGCATGCGGATCGACTTCGTCCTGGCCTCCCCCGCCTTGGCGGCCCGCGTCACCGGCGCCGCCATCGACCGCGAGGAACGCAAGGGCAAGGGCGCCTCGGATCACGCCCCCGTGCTGGTGGAACTGGCGGACTGATGACAGCCCCTTGCGCCCAACCAAGGAGACCGTCATGACGGGAAACCTCTACCGGGGCCAGGCAGGCCTGCCTTTTTCCTCCACCCTGCGCGTCTACGAACCCCTGGACGCTTTTCCGGCGGAAGAACGCCCTGCCCTGCAGGCCGCCGGCGCACGCGCAGCGTCCCGTGCCGCCGTCGAAAACGCTGAACTGTTGGCCTCGCTGGGACGGATCACGCGCTCCGGCGGGGACCCGTTCCCCACCGGGCGCACCGACCTGGTGCGCGTCACCACCGCGCCGGCACCGGACGGCGGAACGGCCGACGACGGCGCTGCCGCCGCCACGGCGCCAGTGGTGCTGTACTGCCCCAGCCAGCTGGTCCTGCGCGCCGGGCTGGCCGCCAATGCCTTGATGGAGGGGATCCACGGCCCGCTGGCCGAGCTGCTGATTCCTGAGGAGCAACGCGACCGGCACCAGGAGCGGATCGACCTGGTGAAGGCGCGGGACGGCTCCATCCGCGTGCACACGCGGGCCTCCACCTGGGGCATCCCGTTCAGTTGGTTCTCGCTGTTCATGGAGTCCGACCGCAAGGACGTGGTGGAAGCCGCCGGCCGCATCCTCACGGTCCGCGTCTGGGCGCCCATCACCGATGCGTTGGAGCGGGCCCGCTACGCCGTGGCCAACCTGGCCCTGGCCGCCCCGGACCTGGACATGCTTGACGACCTGGCACAGCTGACCGAATGGCTGGAGCTGTTCCACGTGAACTCCATGGTGGAGCTGGACTACGGTGCCGTGGCAGACAAGGTGTACCCGGACGAATCACCCATGGACATCAGGCTGGGTATCGAGTGCCTGGCTGAGGGCGACATGACCGGCGCCGCGGCCGCCTACCGCAGGCTGGCCTCGCGCTGGATCCCCATCCGGCAGCTTGCCCGCGCCTCCTGAGGCAGTTTCAGCTTTTGGGCGGCGCTGTGGTGCGCCGGACTATCAGTTCATGTGGCGCCACGGCGGAACGGACGGACCCGATGTCCCCGTCCAGTTCGTCGAGGAGCATCTTGGTGGCCAGTTCGGCCTGCTCGTCCGGGCGTTGTCCCACCGTGGTGAGCCCCATGGCGTCGGCAAAGTCGTGGTTGTCGATCCCCACCACGGACAGGTCCCCGGGGATGCTGACGCCGAGGCGGCTGGCTTCGAAGATGACCCCCATGGCCATTTCGTCCGAGGCGCAGAAGATCGCGGTCGGCTTCGGCCCTGGGCCGGACCAGAGGCGGCGGAAGGCTTCCTGGCCGCTGCGCACCGTGAAGTCGCCCCATTCGTCCCATTCCGGCCGGGTGGGAAGGCCTGCTGCGGCCATGACGTCCTTGAACGCCAGGATGCGCACCCTCGGGACGTCGAAGTTCAGGTCGGTCTCGTCGTCGCCGTGCAGCAACGCGATGTCGCGGTGGCCCAGGTCAATCAGGTGCCGGACCGCGGTTGAGGCTGCCGCGTAGTCGTCAATGCCGATGTAGGGGCATTCTTCGACGTGCCCGCCCACCACGACCAGCGGAATATCGATCTTTTGCAGGTGTTCGATTTCTTCGTGGCTAAGCGCCATGCAGAGCACCAGCAGGGCATCGATCTGCTTGTAGACCATGGTCTTGCTGAAGAGCCGCTCGCGGTTGCTGCCATGGCCGCCGAGGTTGAACAGGGAGAGGTTGTAATGCCGGGCGTGCAACTCCCGGTCCGCGCCCTCGATGGCCTTGGAGAAGAACCAGCGGCTCACGAACGGGGCCAGGACGCCAATGGTCTTGGTGCGTCCCGTGGCCAGGCCGGAGGCGGAGGACGAAGCCACGTAGCCCAGGTTCCCCGCGACTTCGAGGATCTTCTCCCTGGTGGCCGGGGAAACGCGGGGCAAACCCCGTACGGCGCGGGATACGGTTGCGGTTGAGACTCCGGCGGCCGCCGCCACGTCCTCGATGCTGACGCCATTGTGGCCGCCCCGTTGGGACCTTTCCGTTGTCCGTGCCACCGTGTCCCCTCATAACTCCTGCGCGGCGCAGGGCCGGTTGGCCCTGCGTCTACCCCAAGCCTCGTATTTTTCCATTCCGCGGCCGGGCAGTGGTAACTGTGGCGGGGACCGCTGTTGTGAATGCTCCTACTTGCGGGCCGGAAGCTTTCGCCGCAGGCGCACCATTCCGTAAAGGGCCAGCAGCGTTGCCAGCAGGCCCAGCGCCCAGCCCATGGCCGGCTGCGCAGTGATCTCCATCCACACGGTGACCACCAGGAGGACCACCGCCCAGAAACCAAGGAAGCCGATGATGATGTCGAAATCCTCGCCCGACCTGACCAGCCGGCTGCGGTTGCCCGCCCCCGCTGGTGTGCGGGGGCGGGAACCGTGGTCCGTCACTTGACCGCGCCTGCCGTAAGGCCGGCGACGATCTTGCGCTGGAAGACCAGGACCAGGATCACCAGCGGGATGGTGACAATGGTGCCGGCGGCCATGATGGCCGTGTACGGAATCTGGTTGGGCTGTGCACCGGCGAAGTTGGCGATTGCCACCGTCACCGGCTGGGTTGCGTCACTGGACAGCTGGCTGGCAATCAGGAACTCATTCCAGGATGAAATGAAGGCCAGGATTGCCGTGGTGAAGATCGCCGGCGCCGCCAGGGGCATGATGACCTTGCGGAACGCCTGTCCCTGGGTGCAGCCGTCAACACGGGCCGATTCCTCCAGCTCCCACGGCATTTCCCGGAAGAACGAGGTCATGGTGTAGACCGTCAGCGGGAGCACGAAGGAGATGTTGGGGATAATCAGCGCCTGGTAGGTGCCCATCCAGCCGATGTTGGTGAACAGCTGGAAAAGCGGTGTGATCAGGGCGACGCCCGGGAACATCGAAGCCCCCAGGATGAAGCCGAGCACCAGGTACTTGAACCTGAAGTTCAACCGGGCCAGCGCGTAGGCGGCAAACACGCCGATCACCAGCGATACCACCGTTACTACGCCGCCGATGAACACGCTGTTCAGCAGTGCCTGTCCGAACCTGTTGCCGAAGGACGTATCAAAGGCGGTGATGAAGTTGTCCATGGTGACGTGGGTGGGCAGGATCGAGGTGTCGTACGTGAACCCGACTTCGCGGAAGGCGGTGACCACCATCCAGTAGGCCGGCGCCAGGCACCAGATCAGGACGACGACGGCACTGATGTAGGTCCTGCCCTGGGCCCACTTTTCCCGGTTCTGGGCATTCTTGCGGCCCTTGTCCTGGCGCGCCCGCAGCGCGGTGGCGTCTGCCGTTGCCGTGGTCATTTCTTCCCCTTTCCGGTTGCGCCGCTCTGCTCAACCACGTTTGCCCCAAGGAAGCGGACAAAGATGAAGGCGACGAGGAAGATGATGATGAAGGTGATGGTGGACAACGCCGCCGCGGAATTGAAGCCCTGCCTGATCTGGTTGATGACCAGGATGGACAGCGTGGTGGTGTTGTTCGCACCGCCGGTGAGGATGTACGGCAGGTCGAACATGCGCAGTGCATCCAGGGTGCGGAAGAGGACCGCCACCATCAGCGCCGGCTTGACCAGCGGCAAGGTAATGAGCCGGAACCGCTGCCAGGCGGACGCACCGTCCACCTTGGCCGCCTCATAGACTTCGGCCGGAATCATCTGCAGGCCCGCGAGGATCAGCAGTGCCATGAACGGCGTGGTCTTCCAGACGTCGGCAATGATGACGGCCCACTTGGCCGGCCACTCGCTGCCGGTCCACAGGATGGTGGTGTTGAACAGCTTATTGGCGATGCCCTCGAAGGCGAAGATGAAGAACCAGAGCTTTGCCGTGACAGCCGTGGGGATGGCCCACGGCACCAGGACGGCGGCGCGGACGAGGCTCCGGCCACGGAAGGTACGGGCCATGATCATGGCCATCCAGAAACCCAGCACCGTTTCCAGCGTCACCGTCACGATGGTGAAGAAGAACGTGGTGGCAGTGGCGGACCAGAACTGGCCGCCCAGGGTGCCCGGCGGGCAGGCGACGGTACCGCCGGCAGGCGCCGAACACTGTTGCGCCAGCCAGTTGACATAGTTTTGGATGCCGGCTGAGCCGCCGGCCGTGAACAGGCCGGTGGCGGGATCCAGGCCGGCGTCCTTCTGGAAGGACATCACGATCGCGCTGACGATGGGGTACACGATCACAATGCCCAAGGCCACGATGGTCGGGGCGAGCAGCCAGGATGCCCAGCGGCCCTGGCTCGCGATCCTGTTGTCTTCCCCTACGCCCTTGGGCGCGTGATGGACAGGGGCAGCGCCCGACGCCGGTGACTTGACCGGCGTCGGGCCTAGTTCGGTTGCCATGGCAGGACTACGATCCTGCACCGGCGGATTGGATGGCGTTCTGCATGTCGGAAAGTGCAGCGTCCACTGTCTTCTCTCCCTTGATAGCGGAGTAGGCGTTATCTTGGATTGCCTTGGTGACAGCCGGGTAGAAAGGCGTTACGGGACGCGGTACGGCGTTCTCGATGGACGTCTTCAGGACCGGCAGGTAGGGCAGCTTGGCAACCAGGTCCTTGTCCTCATACAGCGAACCGAGGACCGGAGCCAGGGAACCCTGGGTGGCGTAGAACTTCTCGGTCTCCGCGGAGGTCATGAACTTCATGAAGTCCAGTGCGGTGGCCTTGTTCTTGGAGTACACGCTGGTGGCGAGGTTGTGGCCGCCGAGCGAGGACGCACCCGGGCCGCTCTTGCCCGGCAGTGCCGCAAGGCCGGTCTTGTCCTTCACAGCCGAAGATCCTTCGGTGGTGATCAGGTTGAAGGCGTAGGGCCAGTTGCGCAGGAACAGGAGCTTGCCGCTCTGGAATGCCTGGCGGCTGTCCTCTTCCTTGTAGGTGATGGCTTCCTTGGGGATGTTCCCGTCAGCGTAGGCCTTGGCCAGGTTGCCCAGGCCAGCCTTCGCTTCCGCGGTGTTCACGCTGGGCTTGCCGTCCTTGTCCAGGACTGAACCGCCGGCGGAGTTGATGGCCTCGGAAGCATTGACGGTCAGGCCTTCATACTTGCTGAACTGGCCGGCGTAGCAACCGATGTTGTTCTGCTTGGCGATGGAGCACATGCTCATCATCTCGTCCCAGGTCTTGGGAGGAGTGGGGACCAGGTCCTTCCGGTAGTACAGGATGCCGCCGTCAGAGGTCTGCGGGGCCGCATACAGGGTGCCCTTGTAGGTGGCGCTGTCCACGGTCGGCTTCAGCATGGCGCTGGTGTCAATCGCCATCTTGTCCTTCAGCGGCTGCAGCCAGCCCTTGGCCGCGAACTCTGCGGTCCAGACAACGTCAACGTCGACAACGTCGTAGTCGGACTGCTTGGCCTGGAAGTGCTGGACCAGGTCATCGTGCTGCTGGTCGGCCTGGTCGGTCTGCTCCTTGAAGGTGACCTTTTCATTCGGGTGCGCGGCATTCCACTTATCAATGAGCGGACGGACGACGTTGCTGTTGTCCTTGCCCTGGACATACGTGATGGGGCCGCGGCCGTCGAGGTTGGCGTCAGCGTCGCTGCCTCCCCCGCCGGTGGTGCCCCCTCCGCCGCCGCCACCGCAGGCGGACAATGTCAGGGCCAGAATGCCGGCCGTGGCGGCCGGAAGCAGGAATCTCGGGGTTTTCATTAGCTTGAAGCTCCTCGCTGAGTGACAAGTAAGTCGACAGTGCGCTTGCTAGGTGAGGTTGATGTGGTGACCATCACACTAGTAAGGTTGCTGTCTCGAATGCAAGCGTTTACATCAAAAAGTTATCTTAGGGGAACCAAATGCCCAACCCGTCCGTTCCGGTGCCCCGTTCCGTCCCCTCCGCATGGTGGGCGGACGCGGTTGTCTACCAGATCTACCCCCGGTCCTTCGCCGATGGCAATGGCGACGGAATGGGCGATTTGCGGGGGGTCCTGCACCGCCTGCCCTACCTGAAGGAGCTAGGCGTAGACGCCATCTGGCTCTCCCCCTTCTACAAGTCGCCCCAGGCCGACGGCGGCTACGACGTCGCCGATTACCGCCAAGTGGATCCGCTGTTCGGCACGTTGGCGGACTTCGATGCGATGTTGCAGGAAGCTCACCGCCGCGGCCTGAAGGTCATCGTGGACCTGGTCCCAAACCACACTTCGGACGAACACGCCTGGTTCCAGGAGGCGCTGGTGGCAGGCCCGGGAAGCCCGGAACGGGACAGATACATCTTCCGTGACGGCAAGGACGAGGTGCCGGGATCGGGGGACGGCAGACTGGCGCCCAACAATTGGAAATCCATCTTCGGCGGACCGGCATGGAGCCGCCTTACCGGCCCGGACGGCTCACCCGGCCAGTGGTACCTGCACTTGTTCGACACCAAGCAACCCGACCTGAACTGGGAAAACCCGGAAGTGCAGGAAGAGATGCGTTCAGTCCTGCGCTTCTGGCTGGACCGCGGGGCGGACGGCTTCCGGGTGGACGTGGCCCACGGACTGGTCAAGGAGCCTGGCCTTCCTGACTGGGACGGAGCCGCTGCGATGGTGGAAGGAACAACGGGTCCGCGCAGGGAAAGCCACCTGCCCGGTGACGCTCCCCACGCCCACACCGATGCCGAGGAACCGCACCGGGCCGTCTCCCCGATGTACCCGCCGTCGCCCTTCTTCGACCAGGATGGCGTGCACGAGATCTACCGCGACTGGAACCGGGTCCTGGCCGAGTACGGAGGGGACCGGATGATGGTGGCGGAGGCCTGGGTTGAACCGGCCGAACGCCTTGCCAGGTACGTCAGGCCGGATGAGATGCAACAGGCCTTCAATTTTGACTTCCTGCTGGCCGGCTGGGATGCCGAGCGGATGGCTGACGCCATCAATGCGTCCTTGGCAGCGGCCGCGTCCGTGGGCGCGCCGTGCACGTGGGTGCTCAGCAACCACGACACCGTCCGGCACAGCACAAGGTTCGGACTCAAGGATCCGACCACGTTCCCGAAGGGCATTGGTGCCGGCGACGAACAACCGGACGCTGCCTTGGGCCTTGCCCGCGCCCGCGCCGCCACGTTGGTTGCGCTGGCATTGCCGGGTTCGGCCTACCTTTACCAGGGCGAGGAGTTGGGGCTTCCGGAACACACCACCCTGCCGGCGTCGGCCAGGCAGGATCCGACATTCTTCAGGACCCGGGGAGCCGAGATCGGCCGCGACGGGGGCCGCGTCCCGCTGCCGTGGGCCCAGGGCGAACCGGGTTTCGGGTTCTCCGGCGGGCACTCCGGCAAGGCGCCCGAGCCCTGGCTCCCGCAGCCGGACAGCTTCGGACCCTTGGCTGCGGACCAGCAGGACGGCGAGGAGGGTTCAACCCTTGAGCTCTACCGGGCCGCTATTGCGTTCAGGTCGGCGCACCACCTTGGCAAGGGGACGGTGGAGTGGACAGATGAGCACGCCCCGGACAGCGGGCTGCTGGCGTTCCGGAACGGAGATGCCATTGTCCTGTCCAACCTGGGCTTCGCCTCCGCGCCCGTGCCCGACGGTTACAGCGTAGCGCTCTCCAGCGGGCCTGAACCGGCCCACGACCGGGCATCGATGCGGGAAGTTCCCGTGGACTGCACCGTCTACCTTCTCCAGGACTGACCCGGCAGGCCCGCAGGCGGGTCAGCGGACGCGCTCAGCCCGGCTGAAGCGCGTCCGCGCCCCTGCACCGATGTGGATGAGGACGGGAATCTCCTTGCCCACCACGGCGTCCAAGGCGTCCAGGAGCCCTGATACCTCGGCAGCCAACAGGTGTGGTGCCACACCCTGCCGGGGCAAGAGCCTGACCTTGAGCGCGGGCGATCCCTTCACGTCATAGGTGGTGACGGTGGAACCGGCAAGGTCCGGACGCCCCTCGAGGGCCTGCTTGAGTGCCTGTTCGGCAACACCGCCACCGATCCGGATATCGCCGGGGACGTCACCGGGGTCGTACGCGGCCGCAAGGACGTTGGCCCGGCCCTTTCCCTGCTGCGCCATCCAGGCCACCATGAGTCCCATCAGGACCAGCAGTGCCAGGGCCACCGCGATCCACAGCCAGCTTTCCTGCTGTCCGGGGAAACGGGTGGAATTGAAGGCCTGGTTGATGCCGTCCCATGCCCCGGAGGCCCAGGCGTGCCACCATGGACCGGTTGCGGGCACAGCTGCCAGCAAGACCAGCAGCAGGCCCACCGTCAGCAGGATAACGCCCAGCAGGGTGAGGAGGATCCGGTTCAGCAGCGCAGGGGTGCTGTTCATGCGCCGATCACCCCGGACGGGGCCACGTTGACGCGGGCAGCGGGGGCCGGTTCCAGCTGCATCTGGTCCAGTTCATCGCTGACGGCGTCAAGAACGCGGTCCTGGTCCACCGCGACACCTGAGGTGGGCCGGACATTCACCATTACCTGGCGCTGGGACACCACCACCATGACTTGCTCAGGCGTGACGTTCGCGGCCAGCCGGGCACGGCGTGCGATCGAGGAAGCCACGACTTCGTCGTCCACCACTGCGGCCGAGGAACCGCCACGACGGCCGCCGGCCAACAGGTGGCGCGCCCGCCGTCCCGGAAGTATCCCGTTGAGGAAGAAAATCACACCCAGCATGCCGAGCACACCGCCGATCGCTCCCAGCAGAAGCGGCGGTACGCCGGAAGGAAGGTCAACGATCCGTTGGGCCGCCACCTGCGGCTCAATCAGCCAGGCAGGCTGCCCGACGGCATGGACGCCGGATTCGAGGACGCCGTAACCGGCCAGCACCAGGACCAGTGCGGCAGCAACCACCGAGACCGCGGCGCGCGTCGAATGCGTCTCGCGGTAGGTGATCCGGCGCATGTCCGGCCCGCTGCTCCCCCGGGAACCAGCCCTTGCACGGCGGCTTTCGACGCTGCTGCTCATTGCACCCGTCCTCCTGTGCTGATCTTTGCCCCGCTGATGCGGATATCCACCCGGCTCAGCCTGGAGCCGCTGAGCTCCGAGACGGACTCCAGAATGGCTGCCTTGGCTTTGACCGTGCGATCCCAGATGGATCCGCCGGATGCCCGGACCCGCGCCGGATCAAGCACCACCGACTCCAAAGGCGGGATGCTGATTGGCGTGACGAGGGACAAAGCCAGCAGGCCGTCGTCGTCCGTCCAATCCGCGCGCACGTCCTGCGCCTCCACGCCCAGGGCGTCGGCGGCGGCAGCCTTGGCGAGGCTGCTCAATGCCTGGGTACTGATCCGGTTGTGGCCGCTGAGCGCCTGCCCACTCGCAGCGGGCGCTGGTGAACTCATGAGGACGAACGCCGGCCGATGATGGCATCGATCACGCCGCGCAGATCCAGCTTCCCCTCGGCGGCGCGGCCGAGGATCGCGCCGATAGCCATGAAGAGCAGGGACACGATGAATCCCCACAAGCCGAATTGCAGTGACATAAAGGCCACGAAGGCGCCCACGGCCGTACCCGCAACGGTGAGGTTCACAGCAACGCCTCCCGGTCCACAGCCGCCGGCGCCGGTTTGACCGGCGGTGGCACGTACACGTCCGTAACCTCGACGTTCACTTCGATGACCTGCAGGCCAACGAGTTCTTCGACGGCGCGGTAAACGGCGGCGCGGACGTCATTGGCCAGCGAATGCAGGGGGGTCCCGTAGCTTGCCACCAGGGTGATGTCCACGGCTACCTGCGTTTCGCCCACCTCCGCGTGGACTCCTGCTGAGTGGTCCGAACTTCCGACGGCGTCCCGGATGGCACCCAGTGCACGGGACGGCCCCGAGCCAAGGGAGTAGACGCCAGGAACGGCGCGCGCCGCAATTCCAGCGACCTTGGCGACGGCGGTTTCGGAGATTACTGTGCGTCCCGGCCCCGGATTCTTCACCGGGTTGGCGGCAGGACGGCTTGGTACCACGGGTTGTGGGTTCTGGTATTCCATCAGGCACTCCCCCTTCTGTTGATTCCACCCTATCCCCAGCCTGCGGCAGATGCGCCGGAAACACTGCGGGCCGCCGCGGCGAAGGTGTTGCCCGTTGAAAAAGACCCAGGCGGGGAAGCCCCCAAGGACATCCCCGCCTGGGCGGTATACAGCCGGACTTACCGGCGGTGGTGCAAAACGGCCTACTTGTAGAGGCCCTCGCCGCCTACCCTGACGTTGGTGGGCAGGTAGCCGTACGGCCCAAGGCCGTTCCGGCCAAAGCTGCGGTCAACCTGGGATACGCCGTTGCGGAAGTTGATCTTCACGGTCGGCGAGAGCGAGCCGCCTCGGACGCCGTTGACGTTGTCGATGAACGACTGCACCAGGCCACCGGGCTGAACGTAGTGCGAATAGGCCTGGAACTGCCGCCCGTTCTGCTTCGCGGACGGGCTCTCCGGTGCGTTGGCTGCCAGGTTGAGGTCCGTCGGGGATCCCAGTGCCAGGCCGCTGTTGTTCATCGGCTGGAAGTCGGAACGGACGCCGTCGCCCGCGAAGCCGTAGACGCCGTCGGGACCGCGCATACCGGCTGCATAGGTGAACTGGTGGCTGATGGTGAAGAGATAGTACTTGTTCTTCCCGCCCTCATTCTGGATGAAGATCTGCGGCCGCTCGGTCTGGTCGTTCACGCAGTTCGCGGAAAGGATCGGCGGGAGGAAGGACCACTTGGTCAGGTCCTTGTTGTCAGCCACAGCAAGGCCAACGTTTGCGGTCTGGTAGTAGGCGCCGCTGTTCTGGACGTCGTTGACGTTCTCGGCGCGCGGATCGCCCGGCTTGTAGCCGAGGTCCTCGTCCTTGCACTTGTAATCACCGCGGGTGCCGCCGGTGTTGCCTTCGAACACCATGTAGGTCTTGCCGGGGTGGGCCGGGTCAACGAACGTGTAGGGGTCGCGGAACGCGAAGCCGGGGTTCTGCGCCTTGGTCTGGTACATCTTGCCGTCCGGTTCCAGGAGCTTGGTGTGCTGGAAGCCATCGAACGTGACGCCGTTCTTGTCAGCGTGGATGTTGCCCAGGGCCTTCGCGATCGCAGCGTCGGGAGCAATTCCGCCGCCACCGGCATTGCGCTGGGCGATGTCGTAGAACGTGGTGGCCGTGTAGAACACGTTGACGTGGTCACCCTGCATCAGGCGGGTGGAGCCGGACCACTCGGTGTTGCCGATAGAGGTGTTGTCCAGGAACAGGTGGCCGCCGTAGTTCCATTTGTCCTTGGCCGGGTCGGCGTTGGTCTTGCGGAAGAAGTACCCGATCCGGGCGTTCCAGTGGCGCTGGTCGAAGCCGTAGCCGGCATGGCGGTCTGCCACCAGGGAGAAGATGACATCCCAGCCCTTGTAGCTGATCTGGTTGGCATTCTCGTCGGTCAGGGACCAGGTGTCCCAGACCCACACGTCGTCGTTCATGGTGGGGAAATCCTGGGGAATCTCCGGCATGGTGACGTCGGGGCTCATGGAGTTTTCACCCGGGGTGACCGTCGAGTCGCTCTGGGCCATGATCTGCTTGGCGTCGGCACGGGTCCACTTGGAAGTGAAGTCCGACGCCGGATCGAACGCCTGCTGCGTGTGTCCGGTCGGGAGGGGGAAGCCCGGGGCGGGTGCCGGCATTTGCTGCACGGCGGGCGGATCGGACGGCTCGTTGGCCTGTGCGGAGGGGACGGCCAGAAAGGCCGAGGCGGCGAACGCCGCCGCCAATGCTGCGGCGGCGGGGCGCCACCGCAGCATCCGGTTCTGGGGGTGCTTGTGCATTGTTGCTCTTCTCGCGGAGTGGTAACTGTTCGTGGAAGACGGGCGTGTGCCCATTGCCCCGACAACGTCCGCGGCCCCGGCAACACCGCAGGTGCCGTCGGAGACGCCTTTGTGTGTCGGGAATCAACAGGGCCTGGGTAGGACCCCGGGCACATGGAAAGCATGCTTCCCTGGCCGCGATCCACGCTATGGGGCTTTCAGCAGCCATTTCAAACCCTGTTTCGCAGCCTCGAAACGGCTACCGGCGAGTAGGATGCAAGCGCTTACGCAAGCCAATGCGCGCGCGTGCCACAACGGTTTGGCGCAGGTCAAATGTTTCGTGGCCGCGTGGATTTTTTTCTTGCGGCGCACGCAGATGTTTCGCAGGCCACGCTGGCCGGAGTCGGACTGGCACGCGGAGGGGGGCAGGACGTGATGTGTGCGCGGCGCCGGCTCGTACGGACCGGGAGTGGTGGGCGGGGCCGGACCATTTGGGCCAGGGTTCGAGGTTGGGATTCAGGGCCGGCCGCGGGCGGCGCACAATTCCACCCCTTAAACGAAGAAAAGCACCAGTTCCGAAGAACTGATGCTTCCCAGTGGTGGCTCCGACCGGCGTCGATCCGGTGACCTTTCGATTTTCAGTCGAACGCTCTACCAACTGAGCTACAGAGCCTAGGTGACTAGTCACCATGAGAGCCGGAATTGCTTCCAACAATCAGAGCGACCCTGACGGGACTTGAACCCGCGACCTCCGCCGTGACAGGGCGGCGCGCTAACCAACTGCGCTACAGGGCCTTGCTTTTCTTGCTTTTGCAGTATCTCTACCGCTTTTTTCAAGGCTTCCAGCCTACCAGACTTTTTCAGCCTGCCTGACCAGTTCCTTGCGTACCCCCAACGGGATTCGAACCCGTGCCGCCGCCGTGAAAGGGCGGTGTCCTAGGCCGCTAGACGATGGGGGCCAGAACCCGTTCGGAACAAAATAAAAGGCGTCAAGCGAGGCTTTTCGTCTTTGTCCTTTGCGTTTCTCCGAACTGGACTCAACAACTATAGGGCCTCTGCAGGAATTATCCAAAATCGGCCAAAAACACCGCCATTCCGCCACTGCAGGGGCCAAGATGGACGGATGGATGCCGTCGCAGCCCTCAACGAGATTGCTTTCTGGCTTGAGCGCGGACGCGCTGCCACCTTCAAGGTGCAGGCCTTCCGGAAGGCGGCCGCCGCCATCGGCGCCCTGGGCCCGGACGAACTGGCCTCCCGCGCACGGTCGGGGCGGCTGAAGTCCATGAAGGGGATCGGCGACCGCACCTATACGGTGATCCGGGAGGCTGTGGACGGCAAGGTTCCCGAGTACCTCGCGGACCTCCGGGAGAAGGGCGCCCAGCCGCTGGCGGCCGGCGGCATGGACATCCAGGAGGCACTTCGCGGCGACCTCCACAGCCACAGCGAATGGTCCGACGGCGGCTCCCCCATCGAGCTGATGGTGGCCGCCGCGGAGGTACTGGGCAGGGAGTACCTGGCCCTGACCGACCACTCCCCCAACCTCACCATCGCCAACGGCCTCTCGCCCGAACGCCTGCGGGACCAGCTGGACGTGGTGGCGGGCATCAACGGCAAGGGCGGACCCACCCGGCTCCTGGCTGGCATCGAGGTGGACATCCTGGAATCTGGCGAGCTGGACCAGGAACCGGAACTGCTGGAGAGGCTGGACATCGTGGTGGCCAGCGTCCATTCGAAGCTGCGCGCCGACCGCAAGACCATGACCACGCGGATGCTCGGCGGGATCACCGACCCTCGGACCAACGTCCTGGGCCACTGCACCGGCCGCCTGGTGGAGGGCTCGCGCGGGACCAGGCCGCCGTCGGAGTTCGATGCCATGGAAGTGTTTGCCGCCTGCGCAGAGCACAACGTTGCCGTGGAGATCAATTCCCGGCCGGAGCGGCAGGATCCGCCCGACGCCCTGATCCAGCTGGCCTTGGAGGCCGGCTGCCTCTTCTCGATCGACAGCGATGCCCACGCACCAGGGCAGCTGGATTTCCTGCAATACGGCGCCGAACGGGCGGCCCGGAACAACGTTCCGGTTGAGCGGATCATCACCACCTGGCCGGTGGACAAGTTGCTGGCCTGGGCTGCCTCACCGTAGAGCCCCACCGGGGCATCGGGGGCGTCCACCGCCGCACCTCCATGGCCGATTCCCGCCAGCCGGGCCATGCCGCCGCCGCTACATTTGGTTCATGCCCTCATCCAGCCCCGCGCACGAACCCCTCACTCCCCCAGCTCCCACAGCCGCCCCGGTGAAGGCCCTCGGCGTGGCGGCCATGGCGGTCACCGTGCTGCTGTGGGCTTCGGCATTCGTGGGAATCCGCGCGATCGGTCCGCATTTCTCCCCCGGCTCCCTGACGTTGGGCAGACTGGCGGTTGCCGCCGTCGTCCTGGCCCTCCTGGTGGTGCCGCAACTGCTCAGGAGCCGCGTGGTGCCCCGGGGACGGGAGTGGCTGCCCATCCTGGCCTACGGCGTGATGTGGTTCGGTGGCTACAACGTCGCGCTGAACGCCGCCGAGCACATCCTGGACGCCGGCACCAGCGCCCTCCTGATCAACGTCAATCCCATCCTGGTGGCGATCATGGCCGGCATCGTCCTCAAGGAAGGGTTTCCACGGTGGCTGCTGATCGGCAGTACGGTGGCCTTTGCCGGCGTCGCGATGATTGCCATCGGCTCCGGGCAGCCGCGCACCCCCGGCGGCAGCACGACAGCGGACCTCGCGGGTGTGGCGCTGTGCCTCATTGCCGCGGTGCTCGCCGCCGTCAGCGTCATCGTCCAGAAGCCGGTGGTGCGGAAGTTCCCCGCAGCCCAGGCCACCTGGTTCGGCATCGTGGTGGGGGCCCTGTGCTGCCTGCCCTTCGCCGGGCAGCTCGTGGCCGAAGTACAGGCCGCCCCGCCGCAGGCCACCTGGGGGCTGGTGTACCTGGGAGTCTTCCCTACCGCCATCGCCTTCACCACGTGGGCTTACGCATTGTCCCTGGTGGATGCCGGGAAGCTGGCGGCCACCACCTACCTGGTGCCGGGAACCACCGTCCTCATCTCATGGCTGCTGCTGGGCGAGATCCCCACCGCCTGGGGACTGGCGGGTGGCTTGGTGTGCCTGGCGGGCGTCGGCCTGACCCGGCGCAGGACCTGGGCGCCCGGCGGGCGGCGCCGCCCGCATCGGGCCTAAAGTCGACCTATGCCAGCCAGCCTGCCACCGGGCCTGCCGATTGTCCCCTCGAGCCCGGACGGAGCAGCCCCGAACGAACCGGCCGCGGACGCGACCTCCGGATTCGCGATGTCCCCGGACGAGTTCGAGACCGCCGTCCAGGATGCCTTGGACAGCATTCCGGACCGCCTGGCCCGCGCTATGGACAACGTAGCCGTCTTCATCGAAGACGACTACGTTCCCGGCCCCGGGGAAGATCCGGACACCGTGCTGCTGGGGCTCTATGAAGGGGTGCCGCTGACGGAACGCGACTCGTGGTGGGACGCCGGATCCCTGCCGGACCGCATCACTATCTTCCGCGAACCCATCCTGGAGATCTGCGGCTCCCGGGATGAGGTGATCCACGAAGTGGCCGTGACCGTTGTGCACGAAATCGCCCACCACTTCGGCATCTCCGATGCCCGGCTGCACGAGTTGGGCTGGGGCTGAACCGGCTCCAGCGTGCGACCGGCCGCGCGACACGCCCCCTCGACCAACGCCACGAATGACATTCTTGTGGTTTATGTTATTGATGTGACTCCTGTTGCCAATGTGTAGCCAGTCACGTAACCTCGGACTGCTGGCGAGCAGCTGAGGGGCACCGTCGTGCCGCATCCAGAACCTCACTCCCAGCCCAATTGTTGCGAGGTCTCTGCACATGGTTTTATCCGGATCCGGCCGCAAAACGGCCGTGCTGTGCGCCGCCGTCGTACTCTTTGCCTCCGTCGCAACACCCGCAGCAGCCGTACCGGCGCCTTCCGCGCCGCTGTCCGTTCCGGCGTCGCCGGACATCCCGTCGCCGGAGGACATTGCCGCGGCAAAAGCCAGCGAGACCGCGACGGCGGACCAGGTCACCGCGATCGAGCACATCCTCGCCGACGCATCCACGGCCCAGCAGGCAGCCTTCGCCGTGGCGATGCAGGCAAACAACTCCTACAGCGAGGCGCTGGTGGAGCTGCAGCACCGGACCCAGGCCGCGTCCGCAGCCTCCGCCCGGGCCTCGTCTGCGAAGGAACAGCTGGACAAGACCCGGAAACAGGTGGGGCAACTCGCCGGCGACCTTTACCGTAACGGCGGCCTGAACCCGACGCTTGGAACCTTGGCCGGCGGCGGGGACAGCCTGCAGCAGGCCGCCACCCTCGAAGCCCTGTCCGCCAGCCGGAGCCGCGCTTTTGAAGCTGCGGATGCGGCGGCCACCGCGTACCGCTCCCTGACGGCAGCCGCCGACGATGCCACCAAAGCCGCTGACGATGCTGCGAAAACCGCCGAACAGCGGAAGTCCCAGGCCGAAGATGCCAACGCCGCGCAGGCCAAGGCCGTGTCCGACGCGAAAGCGCAGCGGACCATCCTGGTGGACCAGCTGGCGCAGCTCCGCAACACCACCGTGGCGCTGGAATCGGCCCGGGTGGATGCCTTGGAGAAGCAGCGTGAAGAAGCCCGGCTTGCGGCGTTGTCTGCCGCTGCCGACAAGGCCGCGCAGGAGAAAGCGGTGCAGGACAAAGCGGTGCAGGACCAGGCCGCTTCGCAGAACACCCCGCCCCGGAACGCGACGGCCCAGGACGCGGCACCTGCTCCTGCCGCTCCGGCACCGGCTGCCCCGGCCCCGGTACCAGCCCAGCCGCCTGCCGCTCCAGCACCGGCACCGGCACCGGCCGCGCCTGCTCCCGCGGCCCCCGCCCCCGCTGCGCCTGCCCCGGCCCCGGCCCCTGCTCCGGCCGACCCCGCACCGGCACCGGCCGCGCCTGCTCCCGCCCCGGCGCCCCCGTCAACCGGCGCAGGCACCTACGAGACAGCGATCTCCGTCGCCCTGGGGAAGGTCGGCGCCCCGTACTACTACCAGTGGGGCGGTACCGGCGTGTATGGCTTTGACTGCTCTGGCCTGGTGCAGAACGCCTTCGCCGCAGCCGGAAAGTACCTCCCGCGCACCGCGTCCCAGCAGTACGCTGCCGCCCCCATCCACGTCCCGATCTCCCAGGCGCGCCGCGGCGATCTCCTGGTGTGGGGTTCGGCTCCGAATTTCTACCACGTGGCCATCTACCTCGGAAACGGTCAGGTGGTGCAGGCGCTGAATCCGCAGGAAGGCATCACCGTCTCCAGCATCAGCTCCATGGTGGGAATGGACCTCTACCCGTACGCCGCCCGCTACTGAACCGTATTGCGGGGGTCCGCCCTCCACTCAGCTCAGGATGTCCTTGGTGACGAAACGGCCGTACGCCAGCGCCCCGAACACCGCCACATAGCCTGCTTGGAGCAGTGCGTTGGCGGCGAATGAGTCCCAAAGCACCGGTTGGCGCAGCATGTCACCGAAACCGAGCCAGTAATGGCTGAACAGCCACGGATGCAGCCAGTCCAGCTGGGGAAGCTGGTCCAGGACCTCGGAAACGACCGAGACCACCACGGTGGCCGCCATCGCACCGACGGGGACCACGGTCATGGTGGACAGGAACAGCCCAATCGCTGAGAGGCCCGCCAGGGACACGGCGATGTAGGCGGCAATGAGCACGATCCGCACGGCAGCCTCAGCGGGCTGGACCACTCCGCCGGACAGCAGGGTCACCGGCCCTACCGGAAAGAGCGCCGCGCCGATGGCCGCCCCCACCAGGCCGATGGTCAACGGTGCCACGATGCAAAAGGCCAGGGCACCCATGTACTTGACCAGGAGCAGCCGCACCCTGCCCGCCGGGGCCACCAGCAAATAACGGAGGGTTCCCAGGCTCGCTTCCCCGGCGATGGTGTCGCCGGCCACCACGCCCACGGCGAGCGGCATGAACAGCGGTACGGACACCAGCATGGCGGTGAAGGCCACGAAAAGGCCGTTTTGGGTGATCCGGTCAAGGAAGGCAGGGCCGCGCCCGGGCGGGACGGCGGACGAGACCTTGACCGCGACGGCGATGAGCACCGGAATGGCAGCCAGGGCCAGCAGCAGCGCCCAGGTGCGCCGCCGGGTGAACAGGACCCTGAGTTCCGAGGCCAGCAAGGACAAACCGGCACCTGCCGTCCTGGAACCGGACCGCCTGGACGTACTCTGCGGGGCTGCGGCCCGGGCGGTTCCCGCGGCCTGTGGGATGTCGGCAGGCACGCTACTGGGCAACGTCGAATCCTTCCCCGGTAAGGGCAACAAAGCGGTCTTCGAGGCTTTCGCGTTCGACGGCGAAGCCCCGGACACGCACGCCGGCCTGGACCAGGTGCGCCACCACTTCTTCCGGGAGCGGGGCGGCTTGCTGCCCGGCGGCGCCCAGCCCCGCCACGATGGTCTCGCCGTCCGGCGACTGCTTGCCGGCTTCCCCTTCCGGAGGTGCAGGTGCCAGCCCGAGCCGGGCGAGGACGTCCCGCGCCGCGCCGCCGTCCGGGGTGACCAGCCGGAGGCGGGCGCTGCCGGCCTGCCGGAGTTCGGCCAGCGGCCCTTGCGCCACAAGCTTGCCGGCGCTCATCACCGCGGCGTGGGTACACATCTGGTCCACCTCGGCCAGCAGGTGGCTGGAGACGAACACGGTGGTGCCCTCGTGGGCCAGGGACCGGACCAGGTTGCGCACCTCCCGCGTACCTTGCGGATCCAGCCCGTTGGTGGGCTCATCCAGCACCAGCAGGTCCCGGGGAGACAGCAGCGCGTTGGCTATGCCCAGCCGCTGCTTCATGCCCAGCGAGTATGCGTGGACCCGCTTACCGGCCGCGTGTTCCAGGCCCACGCGCTCCAAGGCCCGTTCCACCCTGGCCTTGCGGGTGGCCGGAACGGTGTGCCGCCCGGCGGCATCAAGCCGGTGGAGGTTGGCGGCCCCGGAGAGAAAGGGATAGAACGCCGGTCCTTCCACCAAGGCACCGACCCGCGGGAGCACGTCGTGGAACTCATCCGGCATCTGCCTGCCGAGCATTTTCACGGTTCCGGCGGACGCGGCCGCCAGACCAAGCAGCATGCGGATGGTGGTGGTCTTGCCGGACCCGTTGGGCCCGAGGAAACCGAACACCGCACCGTGCGGGACGGCAAGGTCCACAGCGTCGACGGCGGTCTGGTGGCCGAACCGCTTGCTCAGGCCATGGGTCTCGATCGCAAGCCCGGCAGCCGCCGGACCAGCGCCCGCCGGGCCCGTACTCACCGAGCCGCTGCCGCTGCGGCCTGCAGTGCTTCTGGCGGCACCATGCCGGCGAACATCCGGCCGTCGTCAGTGACCAGTACGTTCAGCAAGGCGGTGGAAAGAAGGCGGCCGCCCGAGACGGGGACTGCGGCCTGTGCCAGCAGCGGATCGGCCAGCAGGGACGCTGCAGCTGAACCGGATGCGCCCGCTGCCGTCCCCACTACCGTTTCCCAGCCGGTTCCGGCCACTGAGACGTGTGCCTTCGCTTCGAGCTGGGGCAGCAGCTGGTCCGGGTTGGTCAATGGCCCCGGATGCGGAGCATCTGCGGGCTCATGGGATTTGTCCGGAACCGGCACGTCCTTGACCGTGCTGCCGGGCGGTGGCGTGAAGCTGAACAGGGACTGGTCCGGCGTGTCCAGGGTAAGTGCGGTGAATCCGGAACGGAAAGCCGGCTTGTCGGCTCCGCGTGCGGTCACCTGTACGGACAGCGGCATGCCCGTTTGGCCATCGACCGCGATGGCCACATTGCCCACCAGCGTGGCGCCGGTGCGGGGCTCAATCACCAGGTTGTAGGCACTCCGGCCGGCAACGACGACGTCCGGTCCCACGGTGACGGAGGTGGTGGGATCGACCTTGGACAGGAACTGCTGGGCCAGGTCGCCCGGCGCGGGCAGGCCCGGTGTACCCTGCGCGTCCTTCGAGGGCGTCGGATCCTTTGTTTTTGCCGGCAGCGTCAGGTGCTCGGCGGTGTTGTCCTTCGATGAGTAGAACCAGACGTCACTGCCGTGCCGGACGACGTCCCGCTCGGCCAACTGGTCCACTACCTGCACGCGGGCGTTGTCCTTGCCGTCGACGTAGATGCGCGCGGTGTGCTGGCCGGACAAGAGTTCAATCACGGAAGCTGCGCTCCCGGCTGATGCAGGGGCAGAGGTCTTTCCGGCGGCCGGAAGCTCGGGCAGGCCCAGGTCCGCCACCTGTTCCAACGTTCCCGAGAATGCTTGCACCTGATGGGTGCCCACCAGTTCCAGGACTTGGGCGGGGGTTTTCGCAGGCAACGGGTCTCCGGCGCTGGCCGGGAGTGAGCCGGTGAGGGCGCCCACGGCGATCACCACCGGGGCCGCGGCGGCAGGCATCCACCGAAGCCATGTCCGGCGGCTCAACCTGCTGCGCTGCTGCAACTCTCCACTGGAATCCAGCGTGTTGGAACCCATAGATCAAGGTTACGCCCGCGCGGCCGGGTCCGTGCCGGTATGGGCCCCTGAACCTTCGGCACCGGCCGGGCGTTCGGGCACGACGGTTCCCGCACCGCCGTCGACCGCTACTCTCTGGCCGGTGGTTATCAGCCTGGTGGCATCCGCCACCCCAACGACCGCGGGAATCCCGTATTCCCTGGCCACGACGGCGCCGTGGGAGTTGGCGCCGCCCATCTCCATCACCAGCCCTCCCGCAGTGAGGAACAACGGTGTCCACCCGGGGTCAGTGGACGGGGCAACCAGGATTTCGCCCGGTTCAAGGCGGGCGCCGACGGGGTCCAGGACCACCCGTGCCGCCGCCGTCACCGTCCCTGCCGAGGCAGGGCTTCCCCCCAGCGTTCCTTCAACCATGCCGACGGCGGTCCGCACCGCTTCGGGTTCCGTGCCGTCGGAGAGGAGCACCCGGGGTATATGGCGGCGTCCGAGCTCCCGGCGGTAGTCCGCCCGCCGGGCCGCGATGAGCTCCCGGAGGTCCGGGAGCGTTGCTCTCCGGTCCCCTGTTTCACCAGACAAGGCCTGCCGCGCCTCGTCGAGTTCCAGGAAGAAGACGTCGTCCGGGCGGTCGAGGGCCCCGGCCTCCGCGAGTTCGACGCCCACCATGAGCAGTTGCCTGCGGACCTCGCCAAGGCCAACCACAAGCTGGTACTTAGGCATTTCACGCAGGCCGGCGAACAGCCGTGCCCGGCGCAAGGCAGCGCGCACCAGCACTCCCCTGATCCTGCCGCGCCCGGCTGCACGGGCCACGAGCCGGTTAACCTGGGCTTCAGCGTCCTCGGCCGCCTTGCCGAACTGCCGGTCCGGCGCGAGGGCGGGATCCTCCAGCCGGAGGTAGTTGGCCAGGATGCCCAGGATGTGTGCGGGCTCTTCCGACCAGCGCGGCAGCCCGACGTCGATCTCAGCCACCGCCCGGTGTCCGTAGCGGTCAAGGAACCTCGCGAGCCCGGCGTCCAGACGCGCGGGCAGCCGCCCGGCCTTGAAATCTTCCGCCAGTGCCGTTGGATCCGACCCCGTCAGGGCGGCACTCGATTCGCCATCGTCCTTGATGGCCGTGGCGAGGCGCCACAGCTCAAGGTCCATCTCGGTGGTGACGTTGTTCGGCAGGCCCCGGATAACGGGCTGGAGTTCATCCCACGCGTCATCGCCGAGGAGCTTTCCTGCGAGGCCCAGCATGGCGAAACCGACCAAGGGAAGGGGAAGTATGGCTGGAACAATCGGAAACAGGCGGCCTCCGAGGAGGGCCTCGACGTGCGCCAGCCTGGCCAGGGTCCCGGCATCGTCGCCGGGGGCCAGCGATGCCTCGAATTCCCGCGTAAAGCGGTCCAGCCGGCGGAGGGCTGCCGCGGGCCGGAGCAGGGCCCGGAGTATTGCTTGCGGAACCCCGGCGTGCACTGCTGCCGGGCCCGCGTGCCGTAGGAGCCCGAAGGGCGTCCTGCTGGTTACCGCAAAGGCAGGGTCCTCGAACAATTGCCGCATGACCGCTGCGGTCCGTGCCTCCATGACGTCAAAGACCCTGGGAACGATGCGGCGGCCCACGGCGCTGCGAAGTGGGGTGGTGAAATCGATGTACATCCGCTGCCCTGCCTCGGCGTACGGGGACGGCCCCCGCCGGGGTTCGGGAACCGGGAACCGTGCGGCCGTGGCCACGGACGAGGCGACCAGGCGCAACGCAGCGAGCCCCATGGGGGTAAGTGGCCGGGTGAGTCCCTGCGCCAGGCTGAAGCACAGGTACGCCCTGGTGCCGCCGGCGCCGGGCCGGCCCTGGCGGAGGTGGGCGGCCCCGTGGCTTTCCGGGACCGGGTAGAGAGTGGTGATGGGCCGGGATTGGGTCAACCACAGGGTGCCCGTGTTGTCGATAGCCCACTCGGTGTCCTGTGGGGTGCCGAAATGGTCTTCGGCCTCCAGGCCAAGCCCCGCCAAGGCAGCCAGCTGGCGCTCCGTCAGGCAGGGCGTTCCGGTGCTGCCCGGCAATGTCCTGGTCTCCGTGCCGCCGCCGGGAAGGGGCCGGACCTCGACGCCTTCCCCACCAAGGCGCTGCTCCACCACCTTGCCTGTCAGGCCGTCCACCACAAAGTGGTCCGGGTTGACCGCGCCGGAAACCACGGCTTCGCCGAGGCCCGGGCCGGCATCGATAACCACCTGCCGGCGCCGACCGGTGAGTGGGTTCGCCGTGAACATGACACCCGCCGTGTCCGCATCCACCATCCGCTGCACCACCACGGCGAGGGCCACTCCGGCGGGCTCGATGCCCAGGCTTGCCCGGTAGGCAGTTGCACGGTCGGTCCAGAGCGAGGCCCAACAATTGCGGACAGCTTCAAGGACCGCGTCCACTCCAACGACGTTGAGGTAGGTGTCCTGCTGGCCGGCGAAACTCGCAAACGGCAGGTCCTCGGCGGTGGCGGAGGACCTCACCGCCACCGGTACGTCCGGCCCCATCGCGGCATACGCCTGGCTGACGGCGTCGGATACTGCTCCCGGAAGCGGCGCCGCCAGGATTGCGGCGCGAGCGGTTCCGGCCAGTTCGGCAAGGTGGGGCGACTCGTTGGTGGCAGGATCGTGGCCCGTGGCCCGTGCTGCTGCCTGCAGGGCTGCATAGACATCCGCAAGTTCTGGCAGGACGGGATCAGGGGCACCTACCACCTGCCAGTATGCCTGCGTGGTCAGGCAGAAACCTTCCGGGACGGGCAGCCCAGCGGAGAGCAACTCGCCGAGGTTCGCTGCCTTGCCGCCCACGAGGGCCAGCATTCCGGCGTCGAGGGCGGCAAGCGCCAGGACCGGTCCGGCGTCCCCGCTGGTGCCCGGTGACGGTATCCCGTGCTGCTCCATGGTGCGGCTGCCTTGCCGGCGGACCTGGTGTGCCTAGGCGGCGTCGCCCAGGATGGGCCCGAACCGTGCCCGGTCGGCCAGGCGGGGGTCTTCCCGGTCCGGGACCACCATGACCGGCCCCTTGGCGTGATGGAGCACACCGTCCGATGTTGAGCCGAGGAGCATGCCGGTGAAGCCGCCGCGTCCGCGGGTGCCCACCACCACCAGCTCCACGTGCCGGCTCTCCTCCACGAGCACATCGACGGGCGAACCATCCTTGAGCTCGTAGTCGGCCCGTAAGTGGGGATAGTGGCTGCGAAGCCAGGCCATGCCGGCGTCCAGGGTGACGCGGATGTCCTCAAACAGGGCCTTCCGGTCCATCGGGGCGGGAACCCAGGCCAGGGAACCGCTGTACTGCGGGACGGCGCAGATCACACGGAGCGCGGCGCCGAGCCGTTCGGCCTGGTCAGCCGCTTCCAGCACGGCCACCCGGGCCTGCTCGGAACCGTCGACGCCGACCACCACGACGTTCTCCACGGGCCGGTGGCCGGATCTGGCCTGCTCTGCCTTGATGCGCCGGTCCTCGGTGGTCTCACCCAGGCGCTCCGAGCAGAACAGCGGCACGGTCACCGTGGGGCATTTGGCGTGCGCGGGCAGCGCGCTGCTGACCGAACCCAGGAGCCGGCCCACGAAACCGCCGCGGCCGCGGGTGCCCACCACCAGGAGCTCTGCGGTTTCGGAGATCTCCAGCAGCACACCGGCGGCGTCACCGTTCTCCACTGAGGAGCTGACCTCGACGTCGTACGTGGAAACCTTCTCCAGGGCCTGCTGGGCGATGGCCTCGGCCCCCTCACGGATGACCGAGTCATCTACGGTGGCGTAGCCTCCGTCCAGGCCGGACGCGGCGAAGATCGGCACCGAATAGGCGGTGACGATATGGAGGGGACGACGACGGCGCTGGGCCTCCCGCGCGGCCCACACGAGGGCGCACTGGCCATGCTCAGAGCCATCGACACCCACCACGATGCCTTCGGGAGCGGCCGGAGAACCACTACCGTCCCGGGCCGGGTCCGGATGCAACTCTTGTGAGCCCATGGGGGCCGCCTCCTCGCGATACTGCCTGATGTTGCGGCTATTCTGCCAGAAAACGGGCCGGGACCCGTGCACCCCGTCCCGCCGCTGCAACGGCGGGAAAAAGACCGCTTCCGTTTCCCACTATTCTCCGTCCCCAGCTGCTTAGCAAGCCTGTTCAGGGGCGCGAATGAGGGTTATCCACAGGCTTTCCGGCCGGTCGCGGAAAGCGCCTTCACCACGGCACGAATGATTTCTCCAATGGGCTATTCACGGCCGCAATTGTTCTGTAGTCTTCAGGACATTGTTGGTCCGGGACGCCAGCTGCAACTTCCTGTCAGGGCGGCCCGGCCATGCGCTGCGACCGTGCTTGGGGGTATCGGGACGCGAGCCGGCGAAGTCGCCGGCAACCTGCCGAAGCTTCGAAGGAGGGAAACTGTAGTGTCAAGCATGCCTGGGAGTGCCGGGACCGAACAGACCACCACTGTGATCATTGGCACCGGCCTGTCCGGGCTGGCCGTGGCCGCTGAACTGCGGCGCCACGGAGTGGACTCCATCGTGGTGGACGGTCTGGACATCCTGGGCGCAGCGCAGCCGGCCAACACGTCGTCGCTGCAGCGCTGCGACGCCGCTGACAGCGACACCCTGCGGGAGCGGAACGAGATCCTGCGCCACCTGCGCAACTACGCCGCAAGCCACAGCGTTGACGTACGGAACACCACCCGGGCTGTGCAGCTGACCATGCTTGGGGGCCAGGAGGACACCTCCGCGCCGCAGTGGCAGGTCCACACGCCCACGGGGATCCTGGTGGCAGACCACATTGTCCTCACGCGCTGCGCCCACAGCCAACTGCGGCGCATGCTCAGCGACTTCGGCATTGCCGTAGGGAAGAACGTGGCAGCAGCCATGCGGGCCATCGGCATCTACCTGGTGGGGGTGGGCGAACTGATCACGCCGTCACCCAAGGAAGTGCTGCGCCAGGCCAAGACCGTGGGCCAGGCGATCTCCGCCAAGGTCAATGTTGGCAACGTCCAGCCATCGGCCGCCGCCTTCCCGGCAACGGGCAGCTTTGCGGTGCTGACCTGCTGACGGCCGTCCGTGTGGCCGCCGGCCTGGAGCTAACTGTCCGGCCAGGAGTCCGCTACCGCGGGGCTTCCTCGTCTTGGTTCCCGTCGTCGGGCGTGCCCTCGTCCTCAGGCATGTCCTCGTCGTCAGGCGTGTCCCCGTCACCGGAAAGCCGTCGCCGGGCCAGGACGCCCAGGGTGACAAGCAAACCAACGGCCACAGCCGCAAACAGCACAATGCTCCACTGGAAGGGCTCGCCCGCACCGGCAGGTGCTGACGGTTCCTCCGTCACCCCAGGCTTCGGGGTGCCTATGCCGGGGACGGCGCCGGCCGGCGTCGAACTTCCCGACGGGGCAGACCCGGCCTGCGCGGCCCCGGGGGCCGCAGCTCCGGCTTGGGCGGAACCCGACGCCGCGGTGAACGTAAACGTCCCCTCGATCGGGTGTGAATCCGCGCTGACCACGCGCCACGCCACCGTGTACGCCCCCGCCGGGCCGCCGGAACGCAGCTTTTGGGTGGCCACGTTGTCTGCGATCAGGACGGAACCGTCAGCCCATTCCGTACCGGACGCGTCCTTGACGGAGAACGAGGAACCAATGCCCAGCGGCGGGTTGCTGAAGGTGACCGAAACTTTATCCGGCGGGGCCGCCAGCGACGCTCCCTGCGCCGGGCTGGTGGATTCCGCAGCATCATGCGCGGAGGCGGGCCCCGCCAGGCCAAGGGTGGCAGCTGCAAGGACGAACAAACCGAGCATCGCGCTCAGCAACTGCCGGCGGACTGGGCGCATGGGCTGCTCCTCGTGTTGGCTTCCTTACAGACTAGGCGAATTTGGCCGCCCCTACCGTGCAGCACCCTTAGGATGCAGGTATCCCCACACATTCCCCCGGAGGACTAATGCTTAAGCAAGGCTCTGCCCTGGACCGGTATTTCAAGGTCACGGAGCGAGGCTCCAACCTTTCCCGCGAGATCCGCGGCGGGTTCGCCACTTTCTTCGCCATGAGCTACATCGTGGTGCTGAACCCCCTGATCCTGTCCGGTCCCGACTCCACCGGGGCAACGCTCGGTTTCACCGCCGTTGCCGCGGTAACCGCGCTCGTGGCAGGAGTCCTGACCATCCTCATGGGCGCGTGGGGACGACACCCCTTCGCACTCGCCACCGGCCTGGGCGTCAACGCCTTCGTAGCCGTGACGGTCGCCCGGAACCCGGGCCTCACCTGGCCGGACATGATGGGCCTGGTGGTCCTCTCCGGCATCACCATGCTGATCCTGGTGCTCACCGGTTTCCGCACCGCCGTCTTCAAGGCCGTGCCCGAGGGCCTCAAGACAGCGATCGTGGTGGGCATCGGCCTGTTCATCGCCCTGATCGGCCTGGTCAACGCCGGGTTCGTCCGGCGCATCCCGGACGTGGCCGGGACCACCGTGCCCGTGGGCCTGGGCTTCGACGGCAAACTGCTGGGCTGGCCCACCGCCGTGTTCGTCTTCGGCCTGATCCTGACCATCGCCCTGGTGGTGCGCAAGGTCAAGGGCGCCATCCTGATCGGCATCATCACCTCGACGGTAGTGTCCGTCATCCTGGAGATGACCCTCCACATCGGCCCCAGCTTTGACGGCAAGACGTCCAACCCGCAGGGCTGGTCCCTGGTGGCCCCCACATTCAGCGGCTGGGCGGCCCCGGACCTTTCGCTGATCGGCAAGGCCAACCCATTCGGTGCGTTCTCCGACCTCGGGTTCGTGGCCGCCACCCTGCTGGCCTTCGTGATCCTGCTCAGCATCTTCTTCGACGCCATGGGCACCATGGTGGGCCTGGCAAACGAAGCCGGCACGGTTGACGAACACGGCAACATCCCCGACGTGGACCGCGTGCTCCAGGTGGACGCCCTCGGTGCCATCATCGGCGGCGGCGCGTCCGTCTCCTCGAACCAGATCTACGTCGAGGCCGGCGCCGGCATTGGCGAGGGCGCCCGGACCGGCATCGCCTCGATCGTCACCGGCCTGCTCTTCCTGGTGGCCATGTTCTTCACCCCGCTGATCAACCTGGTCCCGTTCGAGGCCGTAGCCCCGGCCCTGGTGGTGGTGGGCTTCATGATGGTGTCCCAGGTGGGCAAGATCGACTGGCAGGACTGGGGCATTGCCATTCCGGCGTTCCTGACCTTCACCCTCATGCCGTTCACCTACTCCATCGCCAACGGCCTGGGCGCCGGCTTCATTGCCTACGTCCTCATCCGCACGGTCCAGGGCAGGATCAAGGACATCCACCCGCTGATGTGGGCCGTGGCCGCCGCATTCCTGCTGTTCTTCGCCATCGGCCCGATCGAGGCCGCCCTCAGCATGTAGCCACCCGCTGGACGGAAAGGGCTGGTGCGGCGTCTGCCGTACCAGCCCTTTGTCTTTCTATACCGGGGTGTTGGGCGCGAGTCCTTCGTCCCCGGAGACCGCCAGCGCCCGCTTCTCGCGCAGCCGGTCCAGCCGGTTCATCAGCGGCGAGGTGGTGGCCCCGTGGATCACGATGGACAACGCCACCACCAGCCCCACAAACGACCAGAGCCGGTGCGCCTGGTCCGCGAAATGGTCTTCCCCCAGCGCAAAGGCCAGGTAGTACAGCGACCCGATGCCGCGGATGCCGAAGAAGGACAGTGCCACGCGTTCGCGCGGCCCGGTCTTGCCGCCCAGCAGCCCCAGCCAACCCGCCAGCGGCCTGACCACCAGCAGGAACGCCAAGGCCACCAGCACCTCCGCCGGTCCGATTCCGGCGAGGAGTCCACGGGCTATGGCACCGCCGAGCAGGACCAGGATCACCACGGTCAGGAGCCGTTCGAGTTGCTCCACGTAGGAATGGAGCACCCGGTGGTAGCCATGGCTGCGCTCGGCCGCACGGATGGTCACGGCACACACGAAGACCGCGATGAACCCGTAGCCCTCCGCCAGCTGCGTCAGCCCGTACGCCAGGAAGGTGGCCGCCAGCGCCACGAAGCCCTCCGAGTGGTTGGAAAGCCGCAGGCTGTCACGGCGGGCGGAGAAGAACAGCTTCGCCAACAGTTTTCCGGTCAGGAAACCCACCAGCAGTCCCAAGGCCAGCCGCCACAGCACGTCCACGCCGAACCATTCGGGAAACCAGGCGGACGGCGAGGCGCCGGCCACGCTGATCGCGATGGCGAGGTAGACGAACGGAAAGGCCAGCCCGTCGTTGAGGCCGGCTTCCGAGGTGAGGCCGAACCGCACCTCATCTTCCCTTTCGACGCCGTCCTCCGCGTCCGCCGGTTCCCCCACCTGCACCTCCGAGGCCAGGACCGGGTCCGTGGGGGCCAGGCTGGCAGCCACCAGCAGTGCCGCGCCAAGGCCCAGGCCCAGGAACCACATGCCCAGCAGCGTCAGGCCCGCGATGCACAGCGGCATGGCGATGCCCAGCAACCGCCAAGTGGTGGACCATCGCTTGCGCCCCACCGGCCGGTCCAGGGCAAGTCCGGCCCCCATCAGCGAAATGATGACGCAGATCTCCGCCAGGTGCATCACGAAGCCGCTGTGCTCCACCGGGTTGGGATCCGGGAGCGAGGGAATCAGCGCAAACGCCCCCATGCCGGCACCGAGGAAGACCATGGGCATGGACAGGGGCATGTTGCGCAGCAGTTTTGGCAAGACGGCGGCGACGAAGACGGCGGCTCCGGCGGCGGCAAAAATGATGTTAGCGGCATCGAACATGGGCGGCCTCCAGCCTGGAAAGGTGCGGGGTTCCGGCACAGGCACGTCACGCTTCGATCTGGCCGACCGCTCTCACCCTATCCCTTGGCCCCCGCGCGCGGGTTCTTGGATCCCGGACAGGACGACGGCGGCGGTGCTGGTTTTTGTGCCCGGCGTGCGGTGAGCTTGGAGCATGCCTTTCCAGTCCCCAGCCGTTGACGTCCCGCCGCAGCCCTGGTCCGGGAGGTACGACGGCGACGGCCCGGACCACCGCCGCTGGTGGCAGGCAGTGAACCAGGAGCGCCAGCCCGGGCCGTTGGACGCGCCGGACGGCCCGGGCACCGGGCACCCATTAGCATCGGGCCGGACGCCGGTGGCCCTGTTGGGCTTCGCCAGCGACGAGGGAGTGCGCCGGAACAAGGGCCGCGCCGGGGCGGCAGCCGCGCCGGCGGCGCTGCGAAAAGCACTCGGCCCGCTGGCGTTCCACCTGGACCGGACCGTTGCCGATCTCGGGGACGTGGTGGTGTCCGGAGACCAGCTCGAGGCCGGCCAGGAACGGTTGGGCCATGCCCTGGCGGCCCTGCTCGACGCCGGCCACCAGACTGTCGTCCTGGGCGGCGGCCACGAAACCGCCTACGCCAGCTACCTTGGCGTCAGTGCCTCTGCCGCGGTCCGCAGCGGACTGCGCCTGGGCGTGCTGAACCTCGACGCCCACTTCGACCTCCGCGATGAAGCGGTTCCCAGTTCGGGGACGCCGTTCCTGCAAATGGCCCGTGCGGAAGCGGGCGCCGGACGCGACCTCCGTTACGCGGTCGTCGGCATCTCGGAGCCGAACAACACCCGGGCCCTCTTCGACACCGCCGGAAAATTGGGCGTCCGGTATCTGCTGGACGAAGACTGCGAGGCGGAACGCGTCCGGGGTTTCGTGGCGGACTTCCTGGCGGAAATCGATGTCCTGTACCTGACCATCGACCTGGACGTGCTGCCGGCGGCGGTGGCGCCGGGCGTCAGCGCCCCCGCAGCCTATGGTGTGCCGCTCGCCGTCATCACGGCCGTGTGCCGGCAGGTGGCGCGGAGCGGCAAGCTGCTGCACCTTGACGTGGCGGAACTGAACCCCGCGTTCGACATTGACGGCCGGACCGCGCGGACGGCCGCCCGGCTGGTTGATACGCTGCTGCGCTGACAGTCCTTGGCGGCCGGCCGGGTCAGGCCTTTAGGACGTAACGCCGTTCCGGCCGCCCCACACCGTACTTGAGCCGGACATCGAGGGTGCCTTCGTCATGCAGGTATTCCAGGTAGCGGCGGGCGCTGACGCGGGACGTTCCGAGCTCCTGGGCCACCTCCGCGGCGGACACGTCACCGGCGGCAGCGTTAAGGGCGGCCTCCACCAGTTTCAGGGTCTCGATGCTGCACCCCTTGGGCAGCGGCCGTTCGGCGCGGTCCAGGCCGAACACCCGGTTGACGTCCGATTGCTCGGCCACGTCTTTGGCCGCATCCAGGCCCAGGTACGCACTACGGTAGTGCTCCAGCCGCTCCTGCAGGTCAGACTGGGAAAACGGCTTGATCAGGTAATGGACAATACCGCCCCGGAGCGCTTTCCGTACCGTTTCGACCTCTCGGGCGGCACTGATCACCAGGACGTCCAGTTCGGGGGCCACGCTGCGCAGCCGGTGCATGAGGTCCAGGCCGTTGGCGTCGGGCAGGTGGATGTCCAGCAACACCAGGTCGGGCCGGAGCCGTTGGGTCTCGGCAACTGCCTGCGTCCCCGTGTGGGCCGCACCCACCACCGTGAAGCCAGGTGTGCGCTGGATGAATCCGGCATGCACTTTGGCCACCATGAAGTCGTCGTCGACGATCAGGACTTTGATCATGCCTGGGCACTCCCTCGTTTCAGCACGGCCGTAAAGACCGCCCCGTGGTCATTGGCCACCGTCAGGTTGCCGCCGCCGCGGCGGCAGATGACCCGGGACATCGCCAGCCCGAAGCCGCGGCTGCCCGCCGGCCCGGGTTCCTTGGTGGTAAAGCCCTGGCGGAAAATGTGGTCGGCCGAACCACCCGGGACGCCGGGACCGTTGTCCCGCACTGTCACCACCACGTCACCCCCGGCCCCGTCCTCCACCTGCACGCTGACGGCTGCCTGCGGGAGCCCGGTGACGGCGTCGAACGCGTTATCCACAAGGTTCCCCACCACCGTGGTGAGGTCCCGGGACAGCGCATCATCCACCTTGCCCAGCCCTGAGTCCGGATCCAGCTGCAGCGCCACGCCCCGCTCGGCGGCCAGGCTGGACTTGGCGATCAGCAGGGCGGCGAGCGCGGGATCGGCGATCCGGCCGGTCACCTCGTCATTGAGCCGGGTCCGGTCCACCGTGGCGCCGTTGACGAACTGGACCACGGAATCGTACTCGCCGATCTGGATCAGGCCGGAGATGACGTGAAGCTGGTTGGCAAACTCGTGCGCCTGCGCCCGAAGGGTGTCCGTGGCGGTGCGGGTGGCGCCCAGCTCATGCTCAAGTTCAGAGAGTTCCGTCCGGTCACGGAGCGTGGCCACCGAGCCGATCACCTTGCCGCGGGACCGGATGGGGACCCGGTTCATCACCACCAGGCGGTCCCCGACGAGCACCAGCTGGTCCGGTCCGGGCTGGTCCCCCGTGAGGACTTTCTCGAGGGCTGGTTCGACCGCCAGGCCGGACACGCGCTTGCCCACGCAATCCGGCGGGAGGCCCAGCAGCGACCGCGCACTGTGGTTGGCCACCGTGATCCGTTCGTGCAGGTCAAGTGCCACCACGCCCTCCTTGAGGCCGTGGAGCATGGCTTCCCGGTTTTCCACCAGGCTGGTGATTTCGCTGGGTTCCATGCCGAGGGTCTGCCGCTTGACCCTGCGGGACAGCAGGAGCGATCCGGCAAGGCCCAGGACACTGGCAACCCCAAGGTAGGTGAGGAGGTTGGGGACGGCGTCGCCCAGCCGCTCCAGCACGGTGGGATAGTTGCGGCTGATGGAGGCTATCCCGATCATGCGGCCGGAATCGTCTAGGACCGGAACATGGGCGGACAGGAGCGGGGCGGGCGTTCCACCCACTACGCCGGTCCAGGCCCGGCCTTCCATCACCCTGCTGTCGCCGAGCTCCAGTGGCTGGCCCAGCAGGCTGGGGTCCGAGGAGGCCACCACGGTGCGGTCGAGTTTCGCCAGCGCCACCCGGGATGAGCCCGAGACAATGCGCACGGACTCTGCCACCGCGGGCAACACGGCACCGCCACGCGGCTCTGTGTCCGGAAGCAGCTCACGCACCACCGGGTTGCCGCCGAGCGCTTCCGCGGCCGACAGGGCTCGCCTGCCTTCGGTCCGTTCGAACGCCGCCGCGGACTGGGCCAGGGAAATGGCCACCACGCCCACCAGTACCGCCAGGACAATGAGCAACTGCAGCAGAAGGTACTGCCCCGCAAGGGACATTCCTCGTCGTCGAGTCACAATGGTCTTCCTGCTGTTCCGGGGGCGATACCCGGGAACTATATCCCAAAGCCCGCGGCAGGGACGCTGCGGGGTCATTGAAGCGTGAACGCAATGAACACAACTTTCTCTGCGTACACAAGAGTGATGGCCGTCACTGCCGCCCCTAGCATCGGAACCACCAGTCAGCCGATGCTGATCAGATTTTGATGAGAAGAGGAATCCATGCGCCAGATCCGCGCATTGCGAGTCGCCGCCATTGCTGCCGGCATCGCCTTGATGGCCACCGGTTGCGGTGCCACCAGCAAGAGCTCCACGGGCACGGAAAGTTCCGGCGCCGCCGCCGGTCCCATCACGGGCCTGCAGATCATGGTCCCCAACACCCCGGGGGGCGGCTACGACACCACCGCACGCGCCGCAGCGAAGGTGCTCGACGACGCAAAGATCTCCACGAATACCGAGGTCTTCAACCTGGCCGGCGCGGGCGGCACCGTGGGCCTGGCCCGGATCGTCAACGAGAAGGGCAACGGCGACCTTGCCATGCTTATGGGCCTGGGCGTTGTGGGGGCCAGCTACACCAACAAGTCCGAGTCCAAGCTGACCGACACCACTCCGCTGGCCCGCCTCATCGAAGAGCCCGGCGCCATCATGGTCGGCAAGGACTCCCCGTACAAGACCATCGGTGACCTGGTGAAGGCCTGGAAAGCCGATCCCGGCTCCATCTCCGTGGGCGGTGGCTCCTCCCCCGGAGGCCCGGACCACCTGCTGCCCATGCAGCTGGCGGGTGCCGTGGGCATCGACGCCACCAAGGTCAACTTCGTCTCCTACGACGGCGGCGGCGACCTCCTGCCCGCAATCCTCGGCAACAAGCTCGGCTTCGCCGCCTCCGGCGCCGGCGAGTACCTGAAGCAGATCGAATCCGGCGAGGTCCGCGTCCTGGCCACCAGCGGCGAAAAGCGCCTTGACGGTGTGGACGCACCCACGCTCAAGGAATCCAACATCGACCTGGTCTTCACCAACTGGCGCGGCGTGGTGGCCCCTCCGGGGATCAGCGACAAGGACAAGGCAGCCCTGATCGCAGCCTTGGAAAAGATGCACGGCACTGAGGGCTGGAAGGAAGCGCTGAAGACCCACAGCTGGACCGATGCCTTCATCACCGGCGACCAGTTCAAGACCTTCCTCACCGAGCAGGACAAGCGGGTGGCGGACGTCCTCACCAAGCTCGGGTTGGCGTGACATCCCTGACCACAGGCCTCAAAGGCCGCTCCGAGCTGGGGGTTGCACTCCTGCTCGGAGCGGCCGGCGCCATGGTGTTCCTGGACGCCAACGGCCTGGTAACCCCGTATTCGAAGTCGGACCCGGTGGGGCCCAAAACCGTCCCGTTCATCGTGGCCGGAATGCTGGTGGTCTGCGCCGTCCTGCTGGCCATCAACGTCCTGCGCGGCGGCAAGGGTGAGGCGGAGGGCGGCGAGGACGTCGACCTGGCGCACCCCGCCGACTGGAAGACCATCCTGCCGTTGGCGGGGGCCTTCATCCTGAACATCCTGCTCATCGACTGGGCCGGCTGGGTCATATCCGGCACTGTCCTGTTCTGGGGCAGCGTCCTGGCCCTCGGCAGCCGCCGTTACGTCCGGGACGGGCTGATCTCCGTGGCACTGTCCCTGCTGACCTTCTACGGCTTCTACCTCGGCCTGGGCATCGCACTGCCGGCAGGCCTCCTGGAAGGAATCCTCTAAATGGACGTCTGGTCCTCCTTGATGGACGGCTTTGCCACCGCCCTGACCCCCATGAATTTCATGTACGCCGTAATCGGCGTCATCCTGGGCACCGCCGTCGGCGTCCTGCCCGGGCTGGGCCCGGCCATGACCGTCGCCCTGCTGCTCCCCGTCACCTACGCCCTGGAACCCACCAGCGCCTTCATCATGTTCGCCGGCATCTACTACGGCGGCATGTACGGCGGCTCCACCACCTCGATCCTCCTCAACACACCGGGTGAATCGTCCTCCGTGGTCACCGCCATCGAAGGCAACAAAATGGCCAAGGCGGGCCGGGCGGCGCAGGCGCTTGCGACGGCGGCCATCGGCTCGTTCGTCGCCGGCACCATTGGCACGGCGCTGCTCGCCGTCTGCGCACCGATCGTGGTGAAGTTCGCCGTCAGCCTTGGCGCCCCCAGCTACTTCGCCATCATGGTGCTGGCCCTGCTGGCCGTCACGGCGGTCCTCGGTTCCTCCCGGCTCCGCGGATTCGCTTCCCTGGGCCTCGGCTTGGCCATCGGCCTGGTGGGAATGGACTCCGTCACCGGCCAGCGCCGGCTGACGTTCGGCCAACCGCTCCTGGCCGACGGCCTGGACATCGTGGTGGTGGCCGTAGCCATCTTCGCCGTGGGCGAGGCCCTCTGGGTCGCCGCGCACCTCCGCCGGACCCCGCTGCACGCGATCCCCGTGGGGCAGCCGTGGATGGGCAAGTCCGACTGGAAGCGCTCGTGGAAGCCGTGGCTGCGCGGCACTGCGTTCGGCTTCCCCTTCGGTGCACTGCCGGCCGGTGGCGCCGAGATCCCGACTTTCCTCTCGTATGTCACGGAGAAGCGCCTCAGCAAGCACCCTGAAGAATTTGGCAACGGCGCCATCGAAGGTGTTGCCGGCCCTGAAGCGGCCAACAACGCTGCCGCCGCAGGCACCCTGACCCCGATGCTGGCCCTGGGCCTGCCCACCAACGCCACGGCCGCCGTGATGCTCGCCGCTTTCACTTCCTACGGCATCCAGCCGGGCCCGCAGCTCTTCACCAGCCAGGGCCCCTTGGTGTGGGCGCTGATCGCCAGCCTCTTCATTGGCAACTTCCTGCTGCTGATCATTAACCTGCCGCTGGCGCCGATGTGGGCCAAGCTGCTGCAACTCCCCCGCCCGTACCTGTACGCCGGCATCCTGTTCTTCGCCACGCTGGGCGCCTACTCGGTGAACCTGCAGTCGTTCGACCTGGTGATCCTGCTGGTCCTGGGCGCGCTCGGATTCATGATGCGGCGCTTCGGGCTTCCCGTGCTGCCGCTGATCCTCGGGGTGATCTTGGGCCCGCGGATCGAGGGGCAGCTCCGCAAGACCCTGCAGCTGAGCGCAGGCGACCCGGCAGGGCTCCTGGGGGAGCCGATCGCCGTCGGGATCTATGTCATTATTGGCCTCATCCTGCTCTGGCCGTTTGCCTACCGGCTGTTCCGCCGGAACCGTCCCGTTCCTGCTCCTGCCGGCGGGGCCGCACCCCTTGCTTCGGAACCCCTTGATGCGGTCCACTCGAAGCAGGATGCCTTCAGTCCCGACCAAAAGGAGCGAACATGACCGTCGTTGTGGGATACGTCCCGACCCCGGAGGGCGAAGCTGCCCTGACGCAGGCCATCACCGAAGCCCGGAAGAACAACACCACCCTGGTGCTGATCAACTCTTCCAAGGGCGAGGCGACCGTGGACAACCGTTTTGCCCAGGACGGCGACATCCAGGACATTGAACAGCGGCTGGCCAGCCAGGGCATCGAGTACCTGATCAAGCGGCCCGTCCGCGGCCATGACGCCGCGGCTGAAGTGCTGGACGCCGCCGAGGAGCACAACGCCGACCTGATCGTGATCGGCCTGCGCCGCCGCACCCCGGTGGGCAAGCTGATCATGGGCAGCACATCCCAGCGCATCCTGCTGGAAGCGGACTGCCCGGTGCTGGCCGTCAAGGCAGGCTAGCCGCGCAGCTTCACCCTAGGCCGTTGCGGCCGCCGGCGCCCGGAACAGCTCCTGGCGCTGGCGGCCCAGGCCTTCCACTTCCACTTCCACCACGTCGCCCGGCTGGAGGTAGGGGAAACGTCCACTCAGTGCCACGCCCTCCGGGGTTCCGGTGAGGATCACGTCGCCCGGTTCCAGCCGTATGTACTGGCTGCAGTGGTGGACCAGGGTGGCTGCGTCAAAGATGAGCTCCGAGGTCGAGGAGTCCTGGCGTGGTTCCCCATTGACCCAGCTGCGCAGCGGGAGGTTGCCGCCGTCGATGTCCTCCGCCGGAACCAGCCACGGGCCAAGGGGCGTTGACCCCGGCAGCGACTTGCCTTTGGTCCACTGGCCCGCAGCCCCCGGCAACTGGTATTCGCGTTCGGAGAGGTCGTTGGCCGTGACGTAGCCGGCGATAAACGCGGCTGCTTCTTCCGGGGAGCCGAGGTAGCAGGCCTCCCGGCCGATCACGATACCCAGTTCCACCTCCCAGTCGTACTTGCCGGAATGCGGAGGGAGCGGGGCCGGATCGAACGGGCCGGCGACCGTATTGCTCGGCTTGAGGAAGACCACCGGAATCGTGGGGGGTGCGGCCCCCGACTCGGCTGCATGGGCGGCATAGTTCATCCCGATACCCACCACGGAGCCGGGCCTGGCCACGGGCGGTCCGACCCGGAGCGCATCCGCGCCCTCAAGGACCGGCAGGTCACCTGCAGCGAGGGCTTCCCGGACCTTGTCCAGGCCGCCGTCGGCGAGGAACCCGCCGTCGACATCGGCGGTCAGTGGCAGCAGGCTGAAGTACCGGCCGGCGCCGTCCGGTGAGGGAACGAACACTGCGGGCTGTTCGCTGCCGCTGTTGCCCAGGCGCATGATCTTCATACCGAATCTCCTCAAGGTGTGGGGGCGGGACTGCTGGATGGGGCCCTGCGGTGCCCGCTTCCATGGTCGTTGATTCCGTTCGGCCCCGCGAACAAACGCTTTGTGACCGTCCCTCCAGGGCTTCAGGAGGGCAGTCATCTGACATATATGGATACTGATCGATAGAATAGTGGAGCCATCCGGCACGAAACACAGAAAGTTCAGTACATGATCACAAGCACTTTGGAGCGCGTCCCCGCCGCTGCCAAGACCGCCGAAGGGCAGGAGCTCCGGTCCATCAGCCTGGAGTTCGCCAGCGCCAGCGAGGTCCATTCAGGACTCAAAGAGGCAGTAGCGGAACTGATTGAGGTGGCAGCGAAGGACGCCGCGTGCGGCATCCTGGTGACCAGGCTGCACCCGGGACGCTACACGGTGGCCCTGGATGAATCCGTTCCCTTTGGCGAGACCTACGAATCCTTCGCAGCCTGATTAGCCGGCGGCGCGCCGACCGGTTTCCTGATGCGCCGGGTGCCTGATCTGCCGGCTGCCGGGCTCGCCTTAACGGCCGGCCCAAGGGCCCCGGACGAACGCTTGGCGCCAATAAAGAATCCCCGCAGTGCCGTGAGGCACTGCGGGGATTCTTTATGTTGCGGGTGCGGGTTTCAGGCGAGGCGGACCTGGACGCCGTCGGACTTCAGGAAGAGCTGCTTTTCCGACAGGTCCGAGGGTCCGGCCGGCACCAGCCAGAGGACGTTGCCGCTCTGCGACACCTCTTCCACTTCCCCGGCTGCCACCACATGCGCATGCTTGATGATTTCGACGCGGTCCCCGGCCTTGAGGGCCTTCCAGTTGGATACCGCGGCGGAATGGGCGTTGCGCCTGGACAGGACTGCCCCACGTGCTTTCATTTGAACTTCTACCCCTTTGTATTGTTCTGCTGCCACAGCTTCGTTGATGTGACTTTCACTACACCATCAGTTCTACTACACTCCGGGCTCCGCCACGGGCAGTGTCGCCGGATATTCCGCACTTCGGACCGGAGCGCAGCAGGTACTGAAGATCCTTCGATTTCAGGCCAGGGAGCCGACGGCGGATTCGGCCGCCCGACGCACCTCCCCCGAGGCAACCAGCCGGTCCGCCGCTTCCAGTTCCGGAGACAGGAAACGGTCAGTCCCCGGACCATCCACCACGGCGCGAAGGGCAGCCACGACGGCGGTGCCCGCCGGGCCCGGCGTCAGCTCCCCACCGGAAAGCTGCGTGCGGATATCCAAGGCCCGCGCCGACGTCACCAGTTCGATGGCCAGGACCCGGCGGAGGTTCTCCACCGCCTTGCGCAGCTTCCGGGCCGCGTGCCAGCCCATGGAGACGTGGTCCTCCTGCATGGCGGAGCTTGGAATCGAATCCACTGACGCCGGCACGGCCAGCCGCTTGTTATCCGACACCAGGCCTGCCTGGGTGTATTGGGCAATCATCAGGCCCGAGTCAACGCCGGGATCGGAGGCCAGGAAGGCGGGAAGGCCATGCGAACGGGCGGGGTCAAGCATCCGGTCGGTCCGTCGTTCGGCGATGGAGCTGAGGTCCGCGACGGCAATGGCGAGGTAGTCCAGGACGTACGCCACCGGAGCGCCGTGGAAGTTGCCGTTTGAGCTCACGCGGCCGTCGGGCAGGACCACCGGGTTGTCGATGGCCGCGGCCAGTTCCCGGGTTGCCACGAGTTCCGCATGGTCAACGGTGTCACGGACGGCACCGGCAACCTGCGGGGCGCAGCGCAGCGAGTAGGCATCCTGCACACGGGAGTCCCCCACCTTGTGGGACGCGACAATCGGCGAATCCGAGAGTACGCGCAGCATGTTGTCGGCGCTGGCTGCCTGGCCGGGATGCGGGCGCAGCGCGGCGTGCAGTTCGGGCACGAACACCTGGTCGGTGCCCAGCAGCGCCTCGACGCTGAGCGCGGCGGTGATGTCCGCCGTCGCCAGCAGCTGGCGGAGGTCGGCGATGGCCATCAGGAGCATGCCCAGCATGCCCTCGGTGCCGTTGACCAGCGCCAGCCCTTCCTTCTCGGCAAGGGTGACCGGCTCTATGCCGTGGCCTGCAAGCAGCTCGGCGACAGTCCGCTCTCCGCGCCCGCCGTACGTGACGCCGTCGGGCCCTTCCGCTTCGCCTTCACCCATCAGCACCAGGGCGCAGTGCGAGAGCGGGGCGAGATCGCCAGAGCAGCCAAGCGAGCCGAACTCGCGGACCACCGGGGTGATGCCGGCGTTCAGCACGTCCACCATGGTCTGCAGCACCACGGGGCGGACGCCGGTACGGCCGGAGGCGAGGGTCTTGGCGCGCAGGAACATGATGCCGCGGACCACTTCGCGTTCCACGGCAGGGCCCATGCCGGCGGCGTGGCTGCGGATGAGCGATTTCTGCAGCTGGGTGCGGAGCTCACTCGGAATGTGGCGGTTGGCCAGGGCACCGAACCCGGTGGAGATGCCGTATGCGGGAGTCTCGCTGTGCGCCAGGCTATCGATGTGCGCGCGGACCTTGGCGACGGTCTCCAGGGCGTCTGGAGCGATGGCCACCTTGGCGTCGTGGCGGGCGACGGCGAGCACGTCCTGGGCCGTGACGCCGACGGGCCCGAGGGTAACAGTGAGCGGTTCGTGGGTGAGGGTGGTCAATTTAAGTTCCTTGTGTTGTTTCATCGACTGCTCCGTAATGGTCCTTTTGGAGTCCCAAACGGCAGTTACGGAGCAATCGATGCGGGGTTTGGCCGGATCAGCGGGTTTCGTTCATGGGGATGCGGACGCCGCGTTCCTTGGCGACGTCAAGGGCTCGTTCGTAGCCGGCGTCGGCGTGGCGGATGACGCCCATGCCGGGATCGTTCGTGAGGAGGCGTTCGAGCTTCTGCGCTGCGAGGTCGGTGCCGTCCGCGACCGAGACCTGGCCGGCGTGGATGGAGCGGCCGATGCCTACGCCGCCGCCGTGGTGGAGGGAGACCCAGGTGGCGCCGGAGGCCGTGTTGAGCAGCGCGTTCAGGAGCGGCCAGTCGGCGATGGCGTCCGAGCCGTCGGCCATGGCCTCGGTTTCCCGGTACGGGGAGGCGACGGAGCCCGAGTCCAGGTGGTCGCGGCCGATCACGATGGGTGCCTTGACCTTGCCTTCCTTGACCAGCTGGTTGAAGAGCAGCCCGGCTTTGGCACGTTCGCCGTAGCCCAGCCAGCAGATGCGGGCCGGCAGGCCCTCGAATTCGACGCGGTCCTGGGCGGCGTCGATCCAACGGTGCAGGTGCGTGTTGTCCGGGAAGAGTTCCTTGATCGCTTCATCCGTCACGCGGATGTCCTCCGGGTCGCCGGAGAGGGCCACCCAGCGGAACGGGCCGAGCCCCTCGCAGAACAGGGGCCGGATGTAGGCGGGGACGAAGCCAGGGAATTCGAAGGCGCGATTGTAGCCACCCTTGCGGGCTTCATCACGGATGGAGTTGCCGTAGTCGAAGACTTCGGCGCCGGCGTCCTGGAATTCGACCATGGCCTGGACGTGCCTGGCCATCGAGGCCTGGGCCTTTTTGGTGAAGCCCTCGGGGTCGGCGGCGGCCTCGCGGTGCCATTCCTCCACGGTGATGCCCTCGGGCAGGTAGCTCAGGGGATCGTGTGCCGAGGTCTGGTCGGTGACGATGTCCACGGTGAGCTCGCCGGCGTTGTGGCGGCGGAGGATCTCGGGGAAGACCTCGGCGGCGTTGCCGACGTAGCCGACGGACCAGCCGCGACGCTCTTCCTTGGCTTTGAGCACCTTGGCGATGGCGGCGTCGAGGTCGGTCTCCACCTCGTCGAGGTAGCGCTTGCCGGCGCGGCGGCGCAGGCGGGTCTCGTCGACGTCGACAATCAGGCAGGCGCCGTCATTCAGGGTGACGGCGAGCGGCTGGGCGCCACCCATGCCGCCGCAGCCGCCGGTGAGGGTGAGGGTCCCGGCGAGGGTGCCGTTTTCGTCCCCGGTGAGCTTGCGGGCGATCGCGGCGAAGGTTTCGAAAGTGCCCTGCAGGATGCCCTGCGTGCCGATGTAGATCCAGGATCCGGCGGTCATCTGGCCGTACATCATCAGGCCCTCCGCCTCGAGCCGGCGGAATTCGGGCCAGTTGGCCCAGTCGCCGACGAGGTTGGAGTTGGCCAGCAGCACGCGCGGGGCCCATTCGTTGGTGCGGAAGACGCCCACGGGCTTGCCGGACTGGACCAGGAGGGTCTCGTCCTTTTCCATGGTTTCCAGGGTGCGGGTGATGGCGTCGAACGCGGCCCAGGACCGGACGGCGCGGCCGGTCCCGCCGTAGACGACCAGATCGTCCGGGCGTTCCGCGACCTCGGGGTCCAGGTTGTTCATGAGCATGCGCAGCGGCGCTTCGGTCTGCCAGGACTTTGCGGTGAGCTCGGTGCCGCGGGCTGCTTTGACCGGGCGGGCACCGGTGGTGAAATCGGCGGGTGCCATGATGGGCTCCTTCGGGTGGTGTCTGTTGGAGGAAAGAAGTTCTGTATCAACTAAAGCCCTTGGCGGTCGGGCTTCACAGGGGTTTTTACGCGGTGCTGTCCGGTATTCCAGACATGGCCGCCGATCCGTTTTGCCTCGCCAGCGATGGTCCTTGGCGGCTTGGACGAAGACCAAGTTCACAGGTCAAGGAGTGCCGGCGGCGCTACTTTCCGGGCCGGCCATGGAGCCGGACCGACAGTTCGTCAGCCACCTTCCGGACGCGGGCGGCCAGGACCGGCCACTCCTGCGCAGGCAGCTTGTCCTCGAGGAAAGTGACGGCAACCGCGGCCGTGGGCCATCCGAGGTGGTCGGTCACGGCAGCGGCAATGGAACCGAAGCCGGGCGTAACCTCGCCGTGTTCGGTGGCGTACCCCCGCTGGCGGACCTGGTCCAGGTGGGAGGACAGCGCGGAGTACTTCATGATGGCCCCCACCACCTCATGCCGTGCGGTGAAGGCGGCGGCGTTCGGGTACAGCGCACGTACTTGCGACTTGGGCAGCGCGGCAAGGATGGCGCGGCCGCTGGCGGTGAGATGGCTGGGAAGCCGGACGCCGACGTCGGTCACCAGCGACGGGCGGTTCTTCGCCCGTTCCTCCACGATGTACAGGACATCACGCCCGTGAAGCACTGCCAGGTGGGCGCTCTCACCGAGGGCATCCACGAGGCTCGCGAGCAGGGGGCGGCCCAGCCGGGACAACGGTTCCTGCCGTGAATAGGCGGAACTGAGTTCGAAGGCGCTGATACCCAACCCGTAGCGTTGCTCCTCGTGCAGGTGGAGGACGAAGCCGTTCGCCTCCATCACGCCCAGCAAGTGGTAGACGCTGGACCGGGGAAGGTCCAGGCTGGAGGCGATCTGGGAGGCCGCCATCGGCCCGCGCTTGGAGGCCAACAGCTTCAGGATGCGCAGGGTGTTTTCCGCAGCAGGGACTTTTGAGGATGCCTTGACCGCCGCGCGGGGCGCCTGGGCTTCGGTGCTTAATGCAGTGCTCATTGGCTGAAGGGGTCTTTCTGGGTAGCTCTGTCCGGTATCCCGTACTTAAGCTTGCGCCCTCTTGCACCCCGCAGCGACGGCGCATGCAAGGTTTCCTGTCTGGAATCCCAGACAGGCGCCGCAGGCCGGACGCCGGTCCAAAAACTCCCAGAACTCAGCTACCCCCGCGTCTTCCTCGTTTCAGCCAGAGAGAACCGGCGGTTCCATGTCCTCGAAGTCCAAAAACAGCTTCCATTCCGGGAAGGGGTCAGTTGGCAGCTCACTCTCGGAAGGACCAGGGTCCGATGGGGCGTCCATGGCCGGCATGTCCCATTGATCCGCGTCCTCCAGCACTTGTGGCGTATCTGCCAGCGGCCGTTTCCCCTGGCCGGCGTGGAGGATGGGCCGGTCAAAGTGGGCAGGCACGTACAAGTCCTGCTGTCCGGACTCCTTCTCCAACGGGGCACCCCACGACGCCTCACTCCAGGCAGGCCAGTGGGTTGGTTGGGGGTCGGGTTGTTCGGGTTTGTAGTGTCGGCCGGTGGGTGAGGTCCAGCCGGGTGGTTCATTCCGCGTGGCCGGGTCGGGGACCCAGGTGCTGGTGTGTTTGAGGCGGTGATGTTTGGGGCAGACCTGTGCCAAGTTTCGGACGTCTGTTTTGCCGCCGTGGTGCCAGGCGGTGAGGTGGTCGGTGTCGTTGTCGGGGGTGTGGTTGGTGCAGCCGGGGAAGGTGCATTTGCGGTCCCGCAGCTGGATCCATTTCTTGATGGTCTCCGGGAGCCGGTAGCGGGTGCGGCCGATCTCCAGGGGTGCCCCGTCGCGGGGGTCGACCAGGACCCGGTAGAACGATTCCGCCCCGTCCGCGACGAGCTTCCGTGCCATGGATGCCGGGATCGGCCCGAATCCGTCCAGCACGGCGGGTTCATCGGTAGGGCCAAGCAGTGAGAACACCGGCACCGTGACCAGGACATCGGCCCGCGGGGTAGGGATTTTCCCAATGCAACGCGTGTTTCCGGCATCCTCACCCTCAGCAGCTCCGGTGCCGAGGAGCAGGGACGCGGCGACGTCGGCGCGCAGCTGGGTCAGGGTCCGGGGCTCCGCAGGGCTTTGGAGGCCGCGGGCGGTGGCGGTGCTGCGGTTCCAGATGGCGCACGCGGTATCCCCGGGCAGGTAGAGCGAAACCCAGGCCATGCGGTCCCGGTCCGGGGCGTAATCCATCCGCCGGTCCGGCACCCTCTTCACATGCCGTTTCGCCAAGGACTCGGGGTGGTGGCGTTCCCGCCAGGCCCGGACCTTCGCCCGGAACCGGGACGGGACAAGCTCACCGGGCGCGGCACCCCGGGCCGGGTTGGGCACGTCGGGGTCGAAGAAGTGCGCCACCAACCCGGCCGCCACGGCAGGGCCCAAACCCTCGGTCTCATCCGCCACAATCCGCGCATGCTGCCACGACACCGCTCCTTCAGCCAGGGCCTCAAACACAGGTGGCAGCGAACATACCCGGCGGGACTGCTCCACCAACGCCCCGGCCGCCCCCGAGCTGATGGTGAGGATCCCGGCGATCTCCTCCACCGCGGACATCTCCGCAAAGGTGCGCTCATGCACCGGGGCGTCCGGCGGGGTCATAGCGTGCTGGAGCCCGACGCTCTCCGCCACATCCCGTGCCTTCACCGCCGCGAGCTGCGCCTCCAACCGGGCCACAAGCTCCAGCCGTTCCAGGCACAGCTCATACCGCCGCTGCAGCACATCCACTTCAGCACCAACATCGGCGCCGGAAGCGAGGGAAGCGAGGGAAGCGTCCTCGAGAACCAGCCCGCTGAGGGCAGCAACAGAGGCAGAAACACTTTCCATCACCGTCGCCAGATCCGCACCGATTCCCATAAGTAAATCTTCCAGCGAGGCACTGACATTCTGAGACGCTCCCGCACAGTCTGGAACCGAAGACAGCAACCAGCCGTGAGCCTCATCACGATGCCTCCGAAAATGGTCTGCTGGTTAGCGGCTCCCCTCCCAATGACGAGAAGGTATTCGCATGCAACCAGCTCCAACCCCAACCCGGATCGACAGCCCGGCGGAACACCAGCAGCCGGCTGCCGCCGTGGCACGCGTCCTCAACCGCGGCCTGAACGTGCGGCACATCCGCTTCATGGCACTCGGCTCCGCCATCGGCACAGGCCTCTTCTACGGCTCCGCGTCCGCCATCCAGAAAGCCGGACCAGCCGTCCTGCTCGCCTATATCATCGGCGGCGCCGCAGTGTTCATGGTGATGCGCGCCTTGGGCGAGATGGCGGTGAGGCACCCCGTGTCCGGCTCTTTCAGCCAATACGCCGGCCGGTACCTTGGCCCCCTCGCCGGCTTCGTGACCGGCTGGACGTACGTCTTCGAGATGGCCATCGTGGCCATCGCAGACGTCACTGCCTTCAGTATCTACATGGGGTTCTGGTTCCCGCAGGTGGAGCGCTGGATCTGGGTCCTGGCCGTCATCTGCTTCCTGGCGGCGTTGAACCTGCTCAGCGTCAAAGTCTTCGGCGAACTTGAATTCTGGTTCTCGCTGATCAAGGTCGCGGCCATCATCGCCATGATCGCAGGCGGCGCCGCGATCATCACGTTCGGGTTCCAGGCCGCCGGTTCAAGTGTGGCACCGGGCCTTGGCAACCTCGTTGACCACGGCGGCCTGTTCCCGAATGGTTTTGAAGGCCTGCTGGCGTCCTTTGCCGTGGTGATGTTCGCCTTCGGCGGGATCGAGACCCTGGGCATCACCGCCGGTGAAGCGGCCGACCCCAAGAAGGTCATCCCCAAGGCCGTCAACACCGTGCCGGTCCGCGTGCTGCTCTTCTACGTCCTGACGCTGGGCGTCCTGATGAGCCTTTTCCCGTGGGACCAGGTGGGCAGCGACGGCAGCCCCTTCGTCCAGATCTTCAGCGGCCTGGGCATTCCGGCGGCGCCGCACATCCTCAATGCCGTGGTGATCACTGCCGCGCTCTCGGCCATCAACAGCGATATCTTCGGTGCCGGCCGCATCCTTTTCGGACTCTCCAACCAAGGCCACGCACCGGCGGCGTTCGGCAAAGTCTCCCGCCACGGCGTCCCTTGGATGACGGTGGTCATGATGGCCGGGATCCTGCTGGTGGGCGTGGTCCTGAACGCGGTCATCCCGGAGGATGTATTCCTGGTCATCGCCTCGATCGCTACCTTCGCCACGGTGTGGGTGTGGGTGATGATCCTGGCATCCCACGTGGCAATGAAGCGGGAAATCGCGCGGAGGGGCCTGCCGGCGTCGGAATTTCCGTCCCCATGGTGGCCCGCCGCGTCAGTCCTCACCATTGCCTTCATGGCGCTGGTGATCGCTATCCTGGGCGCCTTCGAGGACACCCGGGTGGCCCTCTACGTGGGTGCCGCCTGGCTCGGCCTGCTGGTCCTGGCATACCGGCTGTGGGTCAAGGGTGATGGACGACGCCGGGCCCACCTTGAGGACGAAACCTCGGCACTGCCCGTGGTCGGGACCGCCCGCAACAGCGTGTAGGCCCGTCCACGGCGAGAGGTGCCCCGTCCTACCGGGACCGGGCACCTCTCGTTTTCCGCTGCGTTACTGTCTTCCGCTGCCTTACGCCGAAGCCGCGGCGGACCGGACGGCCTGGGCGAGGGACGTCGTCGGACGCCCAATGAGCCGCCGGAGGTCTCCGGTGCTGACCAGGAGGTCACCGCGGGCGATGCCGAGGTCCGAGTCCGCAAGGACCTCGGCGAATCCCTCCGGCACCCCGACGGAGGTGAGCAGGCCGGCGTAGTCCTTGGCGGGGAGGTCGTTGTAGGTGATGGCCTTGCCCGTGGCGGCGCTGATCTCAGCGGCGAGGTCAGCCATGCTGAAGGCTTCGTCGCCGCCCAGTTCGTAGACCTTGCCGGCCTGGCCCTCGGCCACCAGGACTGCTGCGGCGGCGTGGGCGTAGTCCGCCCGTGCAGCGCCACTGACCTTCCCGTCCCCGGCACTGCCCGCCACCGCACCCTGGGCGAGCGTTCCGGGCAACTGTTCCGTGTAGTTTTCCAGGTACCAGCCATTGCGGAGCAAGACGAAGGGGACACCGGATTCGCGCAGGAGCGCCTCGGTGGCCTTGTGCTCACCGGCCAGCAGCATGCCGGTGGTGTCCGCGTTGGCGATGCTGGTGTAAGCCAGCAGTTCCACGCCCTCGGCCCGGGCTGCCTCGATGACGGTCCGGTGCTGTTCGACGCGCTGGCCCACTTCGCTGCCGGAAATCAGCAGCACACGTGTTGCCCCCTTGAGTGCGGCGGCAACAGACGCGGCGTCGGCATAGTCCATGGCTTGGACGTTCACACCGCGCGCGGCGTATCCGGCCAACTTCCCCACGGAACGGCCGGCGGCCACAATCCCGGCGGCGGGCACACCGCGTTCAAGGAGGGCTTCGATGACGTGCTGGCCCAGTTGTCCGGTGGCGCCTGTAACAACAATGCTCACGATGGATCCTTTCGAAGAATTTGATCTGTCGAGGGGCACAACCACGGGTCATCGAGATTACTTCCCCAAAGAGAGTACGCACTTTGAGGTAAGGTACTGACCTTTAGGTAAGCTGGTGGGCATGGAAGCCGTTCCCCAAGCCGTTCCCCTACCCCTCGCCTTTGCCGACGGCGTGTTCCCCGCCGGGTGTCCCAGCAGGACCTTGCTGGACCACATCACCAGCAAGTGGGGCGTCCTGATCCTGATCGCCCTGTCCGAAGGCGAGCAGCGCTGGAGTGATTTGCGGCGCCGGGCCGAGGGCATCAGCGAGAAGATGCTGGCCCAGACCCTGAAGACCCTTGAGCGGGACGGCCTGGTCAGCAGGAATGCCCAGCCGGTCATTCCGCCTCGGGTGGACTACAGCCTCACCGAGCGGGGCTATGAGTTGAGCGGGCTCCTGGTGCCCCTGGTGGCGTGGGCCTTCGAGAACGCCGAGGACATCATCAACGGGAACCGCTGATGCATTCGGGGCTGTCGGAGGATGCATCAGGCCCTACTGATAAGTAGTCCCGTCCGCCCGAAACAAGTACTTGTTACTGGTGATGCCGGCATGGATTGCACCTAGCGTGGGCGTACGGTGGCGGCCGGAACGGGAGGACCATCCTCTGCTGGGAGCGTTCCGCCGACCAACACCGTTAGCAGGCGGCCGGCTGCCGCCTGGAGGAGAGGCTCACATGGCCAGGGGCTACGTACAGGACCTTTCCGGCATGGGCCGGCCCGTCAGACTGGGCGATGCCCTGGCGAAGGTATGGCACCGGACCAGAGGGGCCGTCAGCCCCCGATGCCCCTACCGGGTGGGCGACACCGTCATTGGCGACGACCCCTTCAACGGCAGGCGCGAAGGGGTCGTCGTATGGCAGGATCGCCGGTCGGTGGGGCTGAAGACCACCTATGGCGTCTTCTTCTATGACCACCGGGTGGTTAAACCGCTGGATTAGCGGGAGTGCCTACCGGGCGGACCAGCCGCCGTCCATGGTGTAGCTGGCACCGGTGACCATGCCGGCACTGTCAGATGCCAGCCACGCCACCAGGGACGCCACTTCGTCCGGCTCCACCAGGCGCTTGATGGCCGATTCTGTGAGCATCACCTTGGCCAGGACCTCAGACTCGTCGATCCCGTGCACCTGTGCCTGGTCCGCGATCTGCTTCTCCACCAGTGGCGTGCGCACGTAGCCCGGGTTCACGCAGTTGGAGGTGACACCGTGCTCCCCGCCCTCCAGCGCCGTCACCTTGCTCAGCCCTTCCAGGCCGTGCTTGGCGGATACATACGCGCTCTTGAACGGGGAAGCACGGATACCGTGGACCGAGGACACGTTGATGATGCGGCCAAACTTGTTGGCGTACATGTGCGGGAGGGCGGCCCGGACCAGCAGGAACGGCGCCTCCAGCATCAGGCTGATGATCCTGCGGAAGTCCGCCGGCTCAAAATCCTCGATGGGGCTGATGCGCTGGATTCCCGCGTTGTTCACCAGGATGTCCACATCCAGGCTGAGGGTGGCCAGGGCGTCCACGTCCAGGAGGTCCACGGCCCAGGCGGTGCCGCCCACCTCGTCGGCGAGCTTGGCAGCGGCGGCGGCATCGACGTCGGCCACCACCACCTTCGCCCCTTGGGCCGCGAGTGCGCGCACGCAGGCGGCACCGATTCCGCTGGCACCGCCGGTGACCAGCGCCTTGCGTCCATTCAACGTGTTATCCATTGCAGTTCTCCTTCATGCACCCAAACGGTCCAACGGCTCCAGCAGCTTAGCGGCGGCCGGCCGGAAGCAGTCCTTCGCGGGTGGCGTCTTCCTTGTCCACGTCTTCCAGGGCAATGCCCTTGGTTTCCTTCAGGCTCAGCACGGCCACCGTGGTGATGGCGCAGGCGATGACCAGGTAGATGGCCGTCGGCATCCATGAGCCGGTGTCCTTCAGCCACTGGGTGGCCAGGAGCGGCGCCAGTGAGCCGGCAAAGATCGACGTGACCTGCGAGCCGAGGGATGCGCCGGAGTAACGCATGCGGGTGGGGAACATTTCGGCCATGATGGCCGGCTGTCCGGCGTACATCAGGCCGTGCAGGCACAGGCCGATGGTGACGGCGAGGACGATGACTACGGCGTTGCGGGTGTCGAACATGGGGAAGGCGAAGAACGGCCAGGTGGCACCGAGGATGGCGCCGGCCAGGTAGACGGGCTTGCGTCCGATCCGGTCCGCCAGGCGGCCGTACTGCGGGATGATCGCGAAGTGGATGACGTGCGCGATGAGCAGTGCCAGCAGCAGCGACGAGGTGTCGTACTTGTGCACGCTCTTGAGGTAGACGATCGCGAAGCTGACCACCAGGTAGTACATGATGTTTTCGGCGAACCGCAGGCCCATGGCCTGGAAGATGCCCTTGGGGTACTTGCGGACAACCTCGAACACGCCGTAGCTGACGGCCTGTTCCTTTTCCACCAGTTCCTTCGCTTCGAGGAAGATGGGTGATTCGCTGACGTTGGTGCGGATGTAGTAGCCGACGAACACGATCACTGCGGAGAGCCAGAAGGCCACGCGCCAGCCCCAGCCGAGGAATGCCTCGCTGCTGAGGGTGGTGGACATGATGTAGAGGACCAGGGTGGCCAGCAGGTTGCCCACGGGGACGGCGGCCTGGGGCCAGCTGGACCAGAAGGCGCGGGTCTTGTTCGGGCTGTGTTCGGCCACGAGGAGGACGGCGCCGCCCCATTCGCCGCCGAGCGCGAAGCCCTGGATGAACCGCAGCGCCACCAGCAGGGCGGGGGCCAGGTATCCGATGTCGGCGAAACCGGGGAGGCAGCCCATCAGGAAGGTGGACACGCCGATGATGACGATCGTCAGCTGCAGCGTGGGCTTGCGTCCGAGCTTGTCGCCGATCTGGCCGAAGACGATGCCGCCCAGCGGCCGGGCGATGAAGCCCACGGCGTAGGTCAGGAAGGCTTGGATGATTCCGTCCAGGTCATTGCCGGTAGCTGGGAAGAAGTACTTGCCAAAGACCAGGGTGGCGGCGGTGGCGTACAAGAAGAACTCGTACCATTCCACCACTGTGCCCACCATGGATGCGGCAACGATCTTCTTCAGTCCGGTTCCTTTGGGTGCATACCTGGCTTCGTTTGCCTGGCTGTGCTCAACGCTCATGGTTCTCCTCAGTGTCCACATTGACACGTGCTGTGATCTCCAGCACAAGTGACTCAGATGAGTATTGCTGCACAATCTTTGCAGTTCAATGCCCAAACAGGCACCCGGCGTGTGCACAATTGCAGATATGAACGCCAATCCCGACGACCTGCTGATCCTCCTGGCGGTGTCCCGCTCAGCAAAATTTACGACGGCGGCCCAGGCCCTGGGCTTGAACCACACCACCGTCTCGCGCAGGATCGCCGCGCTGGAGAAATCGCTCGGCGGCCGGGTCCTGTCCCGGGCCGCCGGCGGCTGGGAACTCACGGAACTGGGCGAGCGGGCCGTGCAGGTGGCCGAACGGGTCGAAGCGGTGCTGGGCACGCTGGGACCGGGCGGCCAGGCACCCGACCCGATTACCGGCGTCGTACGCATGACGGCGACCGACGGCTTCAGCGCCTACATCGCAGCCCCGGCCGTGGCCCGGCTGCGCCGGGACCATCCTGGCCTCAGCGTGGAGGTGGTGACCATGACCCGCCGGGCATTGCAGCAGCGCTCCGGGCTGGACATCGAGGTGGTGGTGGGCGAGCCGCAAGTGCACCGCGCGGAGGCCATCCGGCTGGGCGAATACCGGCTGGGAATGTACGCCTCCCGCACCTACCTTGCCGAGCACGGAACCCCGGCCACTGTGGCCGAACTCAATGAGCATCCCCTGGTGTATTTCGTGGATTCGATGCTCCAGGTGGACGATCTCGATGCGCCGCGGCGGCTGGTGCCGGCCATGCGCGAGGGCCTGACGTCAACCAACGTGTTCGTCCATGTGGAGGCCACCCGGGCCGGTGCCGGGGTCGGTTTCCTGCCATGCTTCATGGGCGATCTCCATGACGACCTGGTCCGGTTGCTGCCCGGCGAAATCGGTGAGCTGCTCCCCTACTGGATGGTCCTGCGCCCCGACTCGCTCCGCCGCCCCGCCGTGGCGGCCGTCGTACAGGCCCTGCGGGAGCGGATGGCCGAGCACCGCGGCGCGCTCCTGGGCCGGGACTAAATCACAGGGCGCCTGGCTCAACCGGCGGGTCATGCCGGGCCGGCGCCCCGGCTGCGAAGGCCCGGACCTGTGCATCATCCCAGAGATGGGCGGGAACGGCACCGCCCAGGAGCCGGCGCCGCAGTTGGGGGTCGTCGCCGAACGGCACGTCGCTGCCCGCCATCACCATGTTGCCGTAGCGCCGGCCCTTCAGCATGGCGGGGTCCGCGATGATGGCCGTGTGTTTGAAGGCAGCGGCAATGGTGGCGGCGTCCTCCCGGGCGTTCTTGAGGTCCGGGGCGTCCCCCGAGTTGGCAACGTACAAGCCGCCAGGTGCCAGGACCCGCTTGGCATGGGCGGCGAATTCGGCGGTGGTGAGCGGTCGCGGGGTGAAGGCCCCGGCAAAGACATCGCGGATGATGAAGTCCCTGGTGTGCTCTGTGAGGGTTTCGGTCACGGCCCGGGCCTCCCCCACGCGGATGCGGAGCAGTGGCGCCTTGGGGAGGTCGAACCAGCCGCGCACGTAGTCCGCGAGCTTGCCGTCCAGTTCCACCACCACCTGCCGGGCATCGGGATAGGCGGCGGCAAAATAGCGTGCCATGGAGCACGCACCCCCGCCCAGGTGCAGGCCACGGAGTTTATGGGCGGTCCCCGCGGGAGCAGCACCCGGGGCGGCCGGCGGCCAGCGGGACTCAATCAGCGCCGCCATCCACCGCATGTACTCAAAGTCCAGGAACAGGGGGTCGGCGAGGTCGATGTGCGAGCTCATGACTCCATTGATCTTCAGCAGCCATCCGGTGGAGTTGTCCTGGTCCGCGATCAGCTCGCAGTCGCCGGTATCGATGTAGTAGACGCCTTCCATGGGGCCATCCGGCGAGGCGCCCTTGGGGATCTCAACCACACCCCCTCCGGACCGGCCGCGGCCTCCCGGCCTTCCGCGTTTGGCCATTACCGGTGCCCGCCTTCAGTCATGGTTCAACCCTAGTTGAAGCCCAGCCGGCCGGGCAGGCGCGGCGGGCCCCGCAGCGCCACGGGCACCGTCGCGAGGACATCCCGGAACCGGTTCAGCTGGTGCCTGTGCAGCCGAGTCGCCCGGTGCCCGCGATGCCCGGCCTCCCGGCCTTCCTGGGCCGGCGGAAAGGCACCACCTGATTGGCCTGCGGCGCCGTCCTGGCTTCCTGTTCCGTCCTCGCGCTGCGGTCCCCGCCCGGGCCGTCCACGCCGGTACTTTCTTCCAGCCGGCGCTGCAATTCCATCAGCACCTTCGCCAGGCGGCGCGAAACCTGCATTTGGGACATCCCGAGCCGCTTGCCCAACTGCACCTGCGTTTCCTCGCAAAAATAGCGGCGGTACAGGAGCTCCCGGTCCGAATCCGCCAGGTCCTTCATGGCAGCGCGCAGGCAAGCGAGCTCTTCAAGCCTCTCCAGCGGCGTTTCCGGGCTGGCGAGCATCTCACCAAGGGACGGGGCATCGGAGTGGAGACTCACCGCGTCCAGGGAATCGGGGTGCATGCTGCTGGAAGCCGACATGGCTTCCTGCACGTCAAGGGGGTCGGTCCCCAGCTCTCCGGCCAATTCGGCCACACTGGGGATCCTGCCCAGAGATTGGGTCAGCTCGGGCTCCGCCCTGAACAGGCGGGTCCTCAGGTCCTGGACCTGGCGTGGCGGGCGGACCACCCACGTCCTGTCGCGGAGGTACCTTTTGAGTTCACCCGTGATGGTGGGCGCCGCGTAAGCCGGGAAACTGTCCCCTTTGGCCTCGTCGAATCCGCGGGCGGCTTTCACGAGTCCCAGGTAGGCGACCTGGTTCAGGTCCGCCCTTTCCCTGCCGCGCGCTTCAAACCGTGCGGCCAAGGCCTCGGCGAGGTCCAGATACCCCAGGACCAAGTCGTTCTCGGACGCTCCCAGCGGAGGCCCCGAGGTGGCGGCGGATGGAGATGGCTGATCAGATGTTTCGGCCTGCTGGTGGACCGGGACCGTGTTCGCGGCCATTGCGGCAAAGGATTCGGGCATGGGTGCTGTTTTCCCTCGGTCTGGTTCCGAAAGCCTGCGGCAAGACTTAAAAGCAGGAAATCATAAGGCTGCTTATAAAACAATCCTTGTCCGCCGGGCCGGGCACGGGAACGGACGAAGGAACCTGCCTTCCTCCGCCCCCACGCCGCAGCGGAAGCGAACCAGCCTAAAGGCCCGCGTGCGGGTTTTTCGCGTCGCGCACATCGCCTTCGGTACCGTCGTTGAGCCGACGCCCGGCCTCATTCCGCGGATCCGCAGCCAGGGAATCAGGGCGCCCTTCGTCATTGAGCCGCGCATCACTGGACTCCGCATCGTGGTGCGCCGCCTCGCCGGCTGCTGCGTCACGGTGCCCGTCTTCATGGCGTCCGGCCTCACGGTGCGCCCGGTCCTCGCCCAGGGTGTCGCGGTGCCCGGCCTCACGGTGCGCACCAAGGTCATGTCCGACGTCGGCCGCGTTGCCTTCCCGGCGCTCCGACTCACTGGCCGTATCCCGAACGGGAGCCGCGGGCGCGGCCGCCCGGCCGTCGCGGGCGTCGCGGGCGTCGTGGTCCTCGTGGCCGCTGTGGACCTCGTGGCCGCTGTGGACCTCCTGGCGGTCATGGTTGCCGGCCTGCGCCTGCAGGTCTCCGCGCTCCTCGCGTGCACCGCGGCGGGTGCCGTCGCTGCCGACGTCGGGATCCAGCTCGTCCGCCTTCCGGGCGTGGCCGGCAACGTCGCTGCGGAGGGACTGGGCTTCCCGGCTGCGCTCCTCGGCTTCCTGCCGCAGTCGTGCCGCATCCACCTGGGCCTGCTCGGCGTCGGCACGCGCACGGATGGCCTTGGCTTCCCGCTCGCGGGCGTCGAGTTCCATGTTTTCAGCCTTACGGCGGATTTCGGCCGCTTTTTCCCGGTTCTCCTGGTCGCGCTTCTCCTGCATCGCCTTGCGGCGCCGTCCGCCGGACAGGAGCAGCAGCACAATCAGCGCCACTACGACAACCGCAACCACTATCCATACCCATGGAGCTGTGTCCACGTTTCCCACCACTTCCCACTTCGTTGTGACCGGGCAGGCCAGAGCCATTCCGGCTGACATTTTTACTCGATCGGTTACAACCCAATTAGAAAGGGTACTTACCTTTCATTAGTAAACATGCTTACTATTTTACGGCCAGTACCGCTGGTTCTTGATCAACAACCAGCCTTCTTCTGAAAGGGAGAGCGAAGATGACAGAGAACCAATGGCCCGAGGACTCCGCAAATACGGCCCCTCAGGCACATACAGGAATCCCCGGCGAGCGCGAGCCCGCCACCTTCCCGTCCCCGACCGGCCATTATGGCAGTGAGGCCGGATCCGGGTACGCACCCGTCGATTACGAACAAACACGAGCTATGCCGGAGACTGCCGGCGCCGGAGCCGGCCCTGCATCCTCGCGCACGGAGGCTGCCAAGGATGAAGCGGCAGACGTAGCCAGGACTGCGGCCGATTCCGCGCAGAACGTGGCACAGACGGCCAAGGAAGAAGCCGCCAACGTGGCCTCCGAAGCAAAGTCCAACGCGCAAGACCTGCTCTACCAGGCAAGGTCAGGCCTTACCAGCGAGGCCGCAACGCAGCAGCAGAAAGCTGCCGAGGGCATCCGCAACATTTCCGGCCAACTTCACAGCATGGCCAGCTCCCCGGACCAGCAGGGCATGGCCACTGACCTGGTCCGGCAGGCGGCCGAGCGCACGTCCTCGATCGCCACTTGGCTGGAGAACCGCGAACCCGGAGACCTCCTGAACGAGGTCCAGCGGTTTGCCCGCAACCGCCCCGGCACGTTCTTGCTCCTGGCTGCCGGCGCGGGTGTCCTTGCCGGACGCCTCACCCGGGGCCTCACCGCGGGCGTCCCGGAATCCAGCACCCCAACCGGCCCAGGTACTGCCGGCCTTTCCGGCCAGCACGCCGGTCCCGGATACGCAGGCGCCGGATATTCGAACGACTACATGCAGCCGCCCGCTGCCGGCGGAACGGTGCCTCCGCCGCCCGTCCAGTTGCCGGGTCCGGCCACCACCACGGCCGGATACGACGGCGGTGCGCCAGGCAGCAGCTACCCCGAGTCCACTTCCACGGCCGGCGGCCTCGACAACCCGCAACTGGTGGAGGAGCCCTGGTCCGGAAACCAGGTATCTGACGACCCGTTGCGGGACCAGGCATTTGCCGACGACCCCATGGCAGATGACCCCCTCACCCGGAACCGCTCCAGGGGCGGCCAGGCTGGCGGCCTGTGATGAGCAGCCAGATTCCTGAGCCGCCGCCCAGCGCGGCGCACGTGAAAGCGGACAACGCCTCCCTGGGGGAGTTGCTCGGTGACGTAACCCGTGACTTGTCCACCCTGATGCGCCAGGAGGTGGACCTGGCGAAAGCCGAGCTGAAACAGTCCGCCACCAAAGCAGGAAAAGGCTCCGGCATGCTTGCCGGAGCCGGTGTGGGCGGACACTTCGTCCTGCTCTTCCTCTCCCTGGCCCTGATGTTCGGCCTCGGCGCCATCATGCCGCTGGGCTGGTCCGCGTTGATCACCGCCGTGGTCTGGGCCATCATCGCCGCGGTCCTCGCCTCCATGGGACGCAAGGAACTCAAGCAAATCAAGGGCCTGCCCCAAACCGGCGAAACCCTCTCAGAAATACCCCCAACCCTCAAACCAGGTGAGGTAAACCGATGAGCGAAAACCCTGACGTCATCCGAGCAGACATCGAAGCCACCAGGGCACGCCTGGGAACCAACGTGGACGCTGTGGCCGACAAAGTCACCCCGTCCAACATCGTCCACCGCCAAACCGACAAGCTCAAGGACGCGGCGACCGGGATGAAGGAGAAAATCATGGGTGCAGCAGACACCGCCACCACCAACGTCCACAACACCACAGGCACCGGCGCGCACTCCGCGGCGGACAGCCTGCACCAGGCCGGCGACACCGTCTCGGCGAAACTTACCGACGCCGGCCACGCAGTCTCCCAAACCCCGGACCAGGTGAAGGCCAAGACCGCAGGCAACCCGTTGGCTGCGGGCCTCATCGCGTTCGGGGCCGGACTTTTGGTCTCGTCCCTGATCCCGCCAAGCCGGACGGAACGGGAAGCCGCGGACCAGCTGAAGACCGCAGCCCAGCCGTTGGCCGCGGAACTCACTGATGCAGCCAAGCACGTGGCCCAGGACCTCAAGGAACCGGCGCAGGAAGCCATGGCGAACGTCAAGGCCACGGCCACCGACGCCGCCCAAAACGTCAAAGCAGAGGGCCAGCAGGCCGCCGACGACGTGAAAGACCGTGCCACGGACGCCAAAGACAACGTCCAAGGCAGCTGACACGCCGCCCACTGCGGCACCTTAAGGCAACACCCATGTCGACAGGCCGGCACCGCCACCCGCGGGCCGGCCTGTCTTCTTGGCCCCCGATCGAGAGGACTCCCCATGGCCACTCACAACACGTCCGAAACCAGCACCGCGAAGGCGGCCCAGGCTCCCGACCCGAACGATGCAAGGAAACCCGGGAGTCCCCGGGACCTGGAGAAGCCGTCCTGGAAATACATCGTCAGGAAGACACTCCGGGAGTTCAGCAAGGATCAGTGCCCTGACCTGGCAGCGGCCCTGACGTACTATTCAGTACTTTCGATCTTCCCGGCCCTGTTGGCGCTGGTGTCCCTCCTTGGGATCTTCGGGGACCCGCAAAAGACCACCTCCGCCCTGCTGGACATCGTCCAAGGTTTCGCCCCCGGGCAGACCGTGGAGACGATCCGTCCCGTGGTCCAGGACCTCGCCAGTTCTTCGGCCGCCGGCTTCACCCTCATCCTGGGCCTCCTCACCGCGCTCTGGTCCGCCTCCGGCTACGTCGGGGCGTTTGGCCGGGCGATGAACAGGGTCTACGAGATCGATGAGGGCCGCCCGTTCGTGAAGCTGCGGGGCACCATGCTCGGCGTTACCGTCGTCAACCTGCTGATCGTCGTCGTCATCGCTGCGATGCTTGTGCTGAGCGGCCCCGTGGCAGAGTCGGTCGGAAACCTGGTCGGGCTTGGCGGCGCCTTCCTGACGGTCTGGGACATCGCCAAATGGCCGGTGATGCTGGCGCTGATCGTCGTGGCCATCGCCATCCTCTACTACGCCACGCCGAACGTGAAGCAGCCGAAGTTCCGTTGGATGAGCATGGGTTCGGCCATCGCGCTGGTGGTCTTCCTGCTGGCTTCGCTGGCCTTCGGCTTCTACGTGGCGTACTCCAACAGCTACAACAAGACCTACGGCGCCATCGGCGGTGTCATCGTCGCGCTGCTGTGGCTGTGGATCCTGAACATGTCCCTGTTGTTCGGCGCCGAGTTCGACGCCGAGGTGGAGCGCGGCCGCGAACTCCAGGCCGGCATCAAAGCGGAGGAAACCATCCAATTGCCGCCCCGCGACACCAAAAAGAGCGAGAAACTGCAGCAGCAGATCGACGAAGACGTCAAGCACGGCCGCGAACTCCGGGAAAGGCTCAGCCAGGACACCAAGGACGGGCAGGTGCAGGGGGAACGGCACCGCGACAAGATTCGCGAGCAGGTCCGGACCCGCTCCGAAAACGGAGAATCCGACGGCGGGGGCCAGCGTAGCGGCAACGCCTAGCAGGCGAACCGGGCCGGCCCGGGAGGGACTAGGCAGGACCTGCGGGAAGGAGGAAAATTCTTAGTGAAGGTCCTGTTGAGGTTTCCCGGGCTGTACCAGTCCGGGGCGAGGCGGGGCCGGCGGTGAGATGGCCTCTTCTGAGACCGAGGCCAGTCCCCCCAGTCGCCGTCGGCCCCCTCAGTCTCAGCATGCGCGGCGCAACTGGACAAGCCGCGCGGACTGCAATAGTTTCGTGAATACCCTGCCGGGGCCCTCCGGGAACCGGCAGTACCGCTGAAGCAGACGGCGGCGACAAGCTCGAACCCAAATGAGCGGACATGACTGCTACCCATTTTGACCAGTTCCTCGCCGAAGCAGTTGTCCCGGACAGGGAGCCCGGGCTGGGCCTCGGTCGCGATGAGCTCTACGGCCTGTACACAAGTTGGTGCCTCCTGGACAAGGCTGAGCCCCAGTCCCCGGCCGCCCTGTGGGAAGCCCTGCAGCACGCCGGCATCGATCCCGACAGCAACAACCTGTCCATGACCGGACCGGCGGCGGCGGACTACATCGTGGCCAGCGCCCCGGACCTGGTGTGACTGCCGGGCGCCTTCCACGTCAGGGTTGTGCCAGCGCCAGGAGGTAGGCGGCGAACCCTCCGGGAGCTCGCCCGCTGGTCCTCCCCGAGGTAAGGACGCGCATCGTATCCGTGGCAACAATGCCTGCTCCGGCGCGCCGTAGCCGCTCCACAAGCGCCAGGTCCTCATCCCGGTCGATCCCCGGGAAGCCGCCCGCTGAAAGGTAGGCCGAGGCACGGACCCCCAGGTTGGCCCCATGGACGTGCGGGTGGTTCTCCGCCAAGGCATGCCGGGCATGCCAGCGGGCCAGCAGTTCGTGGTTCGTTCCATGGGCATCGGGCTCAACGGAGCCAAGGACGACGTCGGCGCCGCCGGCTGCCAGTTCCAGCTGCCGCACCAGCCAGTTTTCAGGTACCTGCGAATCGGCATCCGTATTGGCCAGCCACACGCGACGTGCCGGAATATTAACGGCGCTTCCTTCCACCGCGCCGGACCCGCCAAGGCTTTCCAACACCGCCCGGCACCCGGCCCGGCGACTCTTCCCCACACTGTGGAACGTGACAGGCAGGACGCGGAAGCGGAGGTCGAGGGCCGTGACTGCGGCGGCCACTTCCACGGACCGGTCCGTGCAGGAGTCCAGGACAACAACCACCTCCACCGCGGTTCCGGGGCTGGCCACCGCGAGCCGGTCCGCGGCGGTCCCGGCTGCGGTGAGCGCCCGCTCCAGGACTTGTTCCTCGTTGTGCGCCGGGATCACCACGGCTACCCGGTCAATCCCGGCTGCGCCCGGGCCGGCCCGGAGCCCTGCGGCTTGTCCCCCCGGAGCCGCCAGCGTCATGCCACGTCCGTCCCGCGGGCCGGGCACACCAGGATTTCCAGGACGAAGTCCCGCTCCCGGTACAGCCCCGTGGTTTGCCAGCGCAGCCGTTGGCGGGCCAGCGCGTGGACGGTGTCGCCGTCGAGCTGCCAGCCCTCGATCGGATGCCGCCAGTGGCACAGGACCAGGACCCCGTCCGGTTCCAGTGACGCCTCCACGCGGTCCCACAAGCCAGCCAGTTCGGCGGGAGCGAGGTAGTAGCCGACCTCGGACACCACCAGCAGGTCGAAGGTTCCGTCGGGCCAGGAGCCGGGAACCACGTGCTGCTCAACGCGGACCCCGTGGTTGCCGTCAAGGCGGTGCGTGGCGCGGCGAACCGCGGCTCCGCTGGCATCAATGGCCAGCAGGCTCCGGCAGCGGCCCGCGAGGTCCTCGGTCAGGGTACCTATGGAGCAGCCCACTTCCAGGCCGCGCTCATAGGCCTCGCCGGGGAGGGCAGCGAGGGTGATGGCCCGCTTGCGCCGCTCATACCAGCTCGAGGCGTAGTCCCAAGGGTCAGCGGAGCCCTTATGGACGGCGTCGAAAACCTCCTCGGCGTCCTTGCTGGAGTGCGAAGGGGCGGACGCGTCCAGGGACGGTGTCCAGGCAAACACTTCGTAGCCGCGCGCAAAATGGTCCAGGAACTCCCGGCTCAGCAGGGTTTCGTCCCCCGGGGCCGGGGACAGCGGCATGACCTGGGTGGCGTGTGCAGCCATGGCACGTTCCTTGGCCTCGCCGGACGCGCCGTCCAGCGGGAACCGGACCCACTCCCGCCACTGATGGTCCCCGGGCGTGGCCCAATGCCAGTACCAGATGGGGTACTCCAGCAGTGCATGGCCTCCCTTCCGGGCGGTTTCCGCCGCCACGATACCGAGCGCGTCGTGGTCGGCGTGGCCGTCGGAACGGTAGGGCGCAACAAGGACCAGCTGATCGGGCCGGCCGGGCAGCCGCGCCGCTGCATCCCTGACGGCAGCGCCGATGGCGTCCGCGTGGGAGCCGAGGCCGCGGTCCGGAAACCCGAGGAAGCGCCACCGGTCCTGCAGTCCCAGGACGGCCAGTGCCGCGGCGAATTCGGCCAACCGGGCCCGTGCCAGCTCCTCGGCGGAGATGGTGGGCGAATCCGGGTGCGATCCCTCCCCTGCCGTGCACAGCAGGACTTCCACGTCCGCGCCCAGCGCGGCCAGCCGCGCCAGGAGTCCGCCCGCGCCGAGGGTTTCGTCGTCAGGATGGGCGGCCAGGACCACGAAGCTCATCCCAGCGAGTTCAGCAGGGCCGAGCGGAAGCTCCGGCGCGACCGCCAATCCGCTCCCGGCCCAGGATGCCTCGGCGGTGCCTTGGTCCGCGTGCGAGAAGGTCACCACGGGCAGTCCCCCTTGAGGGTGAGGCGGCCCAGCTGGGCGTCGTCCCGTGCACCGTGGTGCTGACGTACATATAGTCCCAGGTCGGCCATCCGTTTGGCGTAGCGTTCGTCGAAGGCCAGCGGGCCGGGACCCCGGTTGGAGAGCACCAGTTGAAGGACGCGTTCGACGGCGGCGGCGACGGTTCCGCGGACACGCTGGGCTTCGCTCCAGGTGCTTTGGCCGGCGGCGGCCAGGCTGCCGTCGTCGATGTGGGTCGCGGTACGGGCGAGGTATTGCATGGCGGCAGCGAGGATTCGGTCCACCTCGCCGAGGGCGGCGAGCGCCACCTGGTCCGGTTCCCTCCCGGCGTCGGCGCCTGCGAGCAGGCCGGCACGGAAATCGCGGGCCGCACCCACCGCTCCGCCCAGCCAGCAGGCGGCAACGCCCATACCTCCCCAGGCGAAGCCGGGCCGGCTGTGATACCAACCGGTTCCACCCAGGGGCAACGCCGGAACGTGGTCGAAGTGCACCGTTCCGCTGGGGATCTCCCGGAGGCCGCGCGCCACCCAGGCGGGCTCTTCGCACCGCACCCCTGGGTGGCGGAGGTCGACGGCGAAAGCCGCCCTGCCGCCGTCGTCCGTGTGGGCGGTAACGACGGCACGGTCCAAGCCCGCGGCCAAGGAGCACCACGGTTTGGCCCCGTCCAGGACCGCCGCCGCGCCTTCGGGCCTGGCGTTCAGCCTGGCGCCGGGGGCTTCCGCCGCGAAGACGCCCCATGACGTTCCCCCGGCGCTCCCGGCCGCGGCCGGTTGGTCAGCTGTATCCGTGCGGGCGGCCTGGGAGAGGATGGCGATGGCATCCAAATGCGGTTCAAACACCCTGGCTGCCGCCACGTCAATGGCGGCGACAGATGCCAGGAGCTCGAACAACAGCGATGTCCGGCCTTCACCGGGACGCGGCCAGGTTTCGCCCGCTTCCACGGCCAGGGCCAGGAGGGCAGGGACGTCGCCCGCTGCTTCCGGGATTGCGCGGAGGATTGAGCCCCAAGGGGAGAAACCGGCGGCAGAGGATTCCAGGAGGACAGGAGTGGTCACCGCTTGCAAACGTTCCTCCATCGACGCTGTGGGCGCCCGGTCCCCGGACGCATCTACACAGCTTACTTACTATTTCGCGGGAGGATACGGGCCAAGGCGAATCCGTCCCAGCCTTTGGAACCCACGGTCTGGATCACGGTGGCGTCCAGCCTCGGATGGTCGCCCAGAAGCGTGAGGGCGTCAATGATTCCGGGTGCATTGACCGGGTCCATGTCCGGGTCCAGGACTGCCCCCTCCCAGATGGTGTTGTCCAGCAGCACGGTGGCACCCGGCCTGCCCAGCCTGATGGCCCAGTCAAGGTAGCGGCTGTTGTTCTGCTTGTCGGCATCGATGAAGATGAAGTCGAACGGTTCCCGGTCCTCTTCCTCGAGCGCGGCAAGGGTATCCAGCGCAGGGCCCAGCCGGATCTCCACCTTTTCGCCCAGGCCGGCGGCATCAATGTTCGCCCAGGCCACCTCGGCGTGCTGGGGCAGGTATTCGCAGGTGACGAGCGTGCCGCTGGGCGGGAGGCCCCGGCCCAGCCAGATGGTGCTGTAGCCGGCAAGCGTCCCGATTTCCAGGATGCGGCGGGCACCGGAGATCTGGACCAGGAGCTTCAGCAGCTTCCCGGCGTTGGGTGTCACCTCGATGGCCGGCATCCCGGCCTCCGCCGCCGCCCGGATGGCCTGCTGGAGCGCCTCGTCCGGATGCACCACGGTTCGGGACAGGAACTCTTCGGTGGCGATCCACTCCGGCCGGGGCTTGTGCTCGAACATGGGCACAGTTTGGCACGGGGCGCCGTGGGGGTCCAGATGCTTCCGGCCCCCCGCCGGCTTAGGATTCCTGGGCCAGTGCGCCTTCCAGCCGGTCCACTTTCGCCGTGAGTTCGCCGGAGTAGCCCGGCCGGATATCGGCCTTGATCACCAGCGACACCCGGCTGCCGTAGCGCCCTACGGCCTCGGTGGCGCGCTTGACCACGTCGAACACCTCGTCCCATTCACCCTCGATGGTGGTGAACATGGAATCCGTGCGGTTGGGCAGCCCCGACTCCCGCACGATCTTCACCGCGGCGGCAACGGCGTCGTGCACTGATGCGTCGTCGGGCCGGGTGCCCTCACTGGGAACACCTGAGGGAGCCACAGAAAATGCAAGCAACATGCCCCCAGTGTCCCACGCGACTCCTGCCCGCCGCAGGCCGGAACGCGGGGGGCGGCCGTCACATAAGCGCCTACCCTGCGGTAACCATGCCGGCCGCAGCCTCCGTTGCTAACCTTTTGGCCATGAGCCTCGCAGTCGCCCGAAAGCCCCTCCGTGCGGACGCAGCGCGGAACGTGGACAAGATCATCACGGCGGCGCGCCAGTGCTTCCGGGAATTCGGCCCCGAGGTGCCGCTCCAAACCATCGCAACAACAGCCGGCGTTGGCCCGGCAACCCTCTTCCGGAACTTCGCGGACAAGGAAGAACTGGTCCTCGCTGCGCTCAACCGGCAACTCCGGCTCACCGTGGACCCCGTGATGGGCGGCGCCCTGGCCGATATCGACGCCACGGCCGGGCTGCTGCGCGTCCTCGAAGCACTGATGGCGGCCGCCAGCGCCGACGCCAACCTGCTGTGCGCCGTCGCCGGGCGGCGGGAACTCCTCACCGGGATCACCGGTTCGCTCATGGAGTCCATCAGTGTGCTGCTGGTCCGGGGACAAGGCCAGGGCACGCTGCGTGCCGACATTTCCATGACCGACATGTTCCGGCTGCTTGCGATGCTGATCGGCGTGGTGGACACCATGGAGCCCGGCTCCGACGCTTGGCGGCGGCCCCTGGCGCTGGTGGAGGACGCCATCCGTGCTGACCGTCCGGCGCGTCCGCTTCCCGCGCACGTGCCTGTCCCTGCCCCCACGGCCTGAACCGGCCCGGCCGGACTCGTCGGCCAAGGCCACAGGCCTCCAGTCGGGGCGGGCCCGCGTGGGGGCAGGTCCATTGTGGGTGGTTGGCAGGTGCAATAGAATCTGGAGAGGTTAAGCAGCCAGCCTCGGGATTTTCAGCTGGAGGCGACCCATGAACAATTTTGCGCCCTTCCGCCGTGCAACGGCAGCACTGCAATGAACAGTTCAAACCTTTTCCGCTACCTCACGGACCCCCGCGGACCCGAGGAAATCCTGCCGGCGCTGGCGCCCGCGGAGCTCGCGGAGCTGCTGGATGCCCTTTACCAGAACCTTGACACTCCCGATCCCGAGTTCGGTGCCGAGGCGTGGTACGAGATGGCCGTGGAGGAGAGCTGCCGCCGGGCCGCCTCACCCGACGGCGCCACCCAAAGGCTGGCTTAGCCGCCAATTCCCGGGCAGGAAGGTTCGGCGGGCAACCAACGGAAAGTCATCCCCGCCCCCAGTGGATGCCAGGCACGGCCGTCAGGCTTCGTCCCCGGTTTCTTCCCCAGCGTCGTCCTTGATTTCGGGCCGGCCGTGTTCGGGTTTGCCTTCGCGGCGGCCGTGCTCGGAGTCAGGGGCGTGCGGGTGCCCTGTTGAGTGGTGCTCATGAAACTCGTTGGGAACGTGCTCTTTGGCTTCCATCAGATGCTGCTGCAGTTTTTCTTCGGCATCCCGGCGCCGCCGTGCGGTGTCCCGCAGTTCCCTGGTTCCTTCCGAGCCGCGGGGATCAAGGTAGGCGGATCGCTGCTTCGCTGGCTGCTCCGCCGCCGAGCCGCCGGCTGAGTACTCTTCCGGCGCGTTTTTTCCGGTGTCCTCGGTGCCCTGGCCGTCTTCCGGCCCGGCAGGCCGTGACTGTTCGTCCATCTCGATTCCTCCTTTGGTGGCAGCGCCCATGAGGGCTGCCTCTCTTCCAGTGCACCATACGTGGCGCCCGGAATGCTGGGGGCGTTAGGCCCTGCCTTCCTCAGCCCGCTTGCGGACCTCTTGTTGCACCAAGGATTGAAGGGCAGGGACGGGCGACGACGGGTCCAGGTCGAGTGCCGACTGGAGCCTCTGCGACAGGATCTCCAAGTCCTCCGCAGGCACGTCCAACAGTCCTGCAAAGCGCTTGAAGAAACATCTGGCAGGAAGTCCCGCCCGGCGTCGAGCACTTTTATGGCGGGGATCGCCCGCCGAGCCCCGGGCCCACTGCAGCTTGTTTTCCATGGTTGCCGTTCATCGCGAATGCCATGGCCAACTGCATAAGCCGATCCCATAGTACAACCGGCGAACCTCACGGGAAGTGATCTGCATCACCCAGGGAGGGTGGTGGTCAATTCCAGCCCAGCAACCTCAGCAGCGCCGCCGTACCAGCACCTGCGATGACTACCACCAGGAACGGCGCCCGGAATGCCAGGGCAACCGCGGCCGCGGCCAGCGCACCCAGCCGCGCGTCAGCAGCCAGCGACTGGCCGGATGCCACGGCGTTGACCACTGTCAGCGACGCGAGCAGCCCGATGGTCATGGTGCCGGCAATTCGTGAGGCACGCGGGTCCGCCAGGAATTTGGCAGGAACGAAATACCCCACCAGTTTCCACGCGTAGGCAAGGACGCAGGCAATCAGCAGCCAGATCCACAGGCTCATGGGGCGGCCGCCGGGTCCGTGGTGTCGCCGCGCTCCGCGCCCGCATTCGGTGCACTCCCGCGCGCATGGCGGCCGGCGGGGTGACCGTATGGCTCGATGTCCGGCTCCAGCCCTTCGTCACGCCGGCCGTGGCTTAGCCATCCCGCCAGCGCCGCCACGACAGCGGCCACCAGGATGGGGACGCCGGGCGGGACGAACGGCACGGCAATCACGGTGGCCACGGCACACGCCACCGCGATCGCAACGGGTTCCCGGCCTTTGAGCCGCGGCCAGAGCAGGGCGAGGAAGGCTGCAACGGCGGCGCCATCGAGTCCCCACTGCTTGGGATCGCCCAGTCCACTCCCGGCCAGGGCGCCTACGAGCGTGAAGATGTTCCACAGCACATAAATGCCAATCCCGGCAGTCCAGAAGCCGCGGCGCTGCTCGGCGGGATCGGTTTGCCCGGTGCTTGTGGCGGTGGATTCGTCGATGGTCAGCTGCGCACCCACGTACTTGCGCCAACCCCTGGGCCGCAGCAGCGCGTTCAACTGCATGCCGTAGATACCGTTGCGCATGCCCAACAGGGTGGCGGCGCTCATAGCGGCAATACCCGAGCCTCCTCCGGCCACGACGCCGATGAACGCGAACTGCGAGCCGCCGCTGAACAGGAGCAGGCTCAGCGCCATGGTCTGCCAGAGGTTGAGGCCGGACGTCACTGACAGCGCGCCGAAGGAGATCCCATACAGGCCGGTGGCGATGCTGATGGAGATTCCCACCTTCACCGCCGGAGTGGCCGGCAGTTTCACGGCCGGCGTCCCGGCGGGCACCCCGGTGAGGCCGGTTTTCGCAGGCTCCAGGCCCACAGGATCAGCGGCGCCTGCAGCGGGAGCCGCAGCGAGTGGATCTTCCGGCGGCCGGGCGAACCCTCCGGACCATACGCCCGCACCAGGGCGTCGATGTGCCCTGCCAGGAATGCGGTGAACATCCCGGTGAGGGCGGTGGCCGTCAGCTTCCGCGTCGGCGGGAGGAGGATGCCGACGGCGGCAGCGAGTTCCAGCAGCCCACTCACCGCGATCCATTCGTCCCGGGACAGGAGGGCCAGCGGATGCTGGGGTTCCCGGGGCAAGCCGGGTTGCGGATCCACGCGGCAGAGGTATTCCGGAACAACGTCACGGAAGAAACCAGGGTCCCGGAAATGCTTGCCGGCGCTGGCCAGCAGGAGGGCACCCATGGCGGCGGCGGACAGGCCCTGGAGTGGAAGGCAACGCAAGGGCAGGCCCTTGGCAGCGGGGCCGGACCGGGGAAACGACATGGAACCACTCAACCACAGCAGGAGCGGGCGGCCGAAACTCGGCCGCGGGGGGGTAGAAAGGGGCGGCGCGGCGCCATTTACTTCAGGCCCAGGCGAGCGCGGCGCTGCCGTAGGCCGGGGGCGGGGACGGATAGTCCAGGGGCCGGCCTCCGGAAAGCAGCGGCGGCCCAACGTAGCGGAGCACGCCGTAGGGGCTGTCCATGGTGCGGTACTCCGGCGCTGCCAGTTCCCGGCGGCCAGCCGTGGTGTCCGGCAAGGCAAACAGTTCCTCAGCCGTCCGGGCCAGTGAGAGGTGCGCGGCGCCGCCCGCCCCCGCCTGCCTGCGCCCGTCCAGGAGGTGGACCACTGCCGCCGCCACGCCGTACCCTGTGGCATGGTCCAGCGCCTGGACCGGAAGGGCACCCGGGCGCCACCCGTCGTCGTCGTTCTTCCCGTACGCATGGGCAATCCCGCAGGCGGCCTGGACAATGCTGTCGAAGCCGCGCAGGCCGCTCCAGGGCCCGGTCGTGCCCCAGCTGTTGAGGGTAACCACCACCAGGTCCGGGTGTGCCGCCAGCAGTTCACCGGGGTTGAGCCCAAAGCGGTCCAGGGCGGCGTGCCGGTAGCCGGTGACCACTACATCCGCGCCGGCCAGGAGCTGCCGCAGCCTGTGCTGGGTCGCCGGGAGACCAAGATCGGCTTCCGCGCTGCGCTTGCCGAACGCCGTGTCCACGAACTGGTCGGCGATCTCAGGCAGAGCCGGCGGGTCGATCCGGAGGACATCTGCTCCGAGCGCGGCCAGCAAACGGGTGGCGACGGGCCCTGCGATGACCCGGGTCAGGTCCAGGACCCGGAGGCCCCGCAGGGGCATTCCATCAGTGCGCCCCGGGCCTGCGGTTGTTGCCGGGAGGTCCCCCAGGCCAAGGCCGGCCGTCCGTCCATCGGCGAACTGCACCGCGATCCAAGGTCCCTGGCCGGCGGCGCGGCCCATGTCCGTCGCCAACCATTCGCTGCGGGTCCTGACGGCCGCGGCGATACCACCGTTGCCTTGGATGGCAGCTTCGGCCTGCAGGGACGGCATGGCGCGGAGTGCCTGCTCCGCGCCATCGGCGGAGGATGCCCCCAGCGCCCGCAGCAGCCGCTGCTCATGGTGCGGGTAGTTGGCGTGCAGCCGGATCCAGCCGTCCGCAGTGCGCCGGAAGCCGGACAGCGGCGCGAAGCCCTGCAGCTGGCGCCCGTCGATCCGCAAGTGCCCGAAGGAGTCGAACGCTGCCGCCGTCAGGGCAGCGGTGGTGCCGAACCGGCCCCGGCCGCCCGTGTACCGGTTCAGCGCTTCCGCCGCCGCCCCCACGGATTGCAGGGCCAGGCCTTCCACATCCAGCGGCCCGGCCCACCACCTGCGCGGGAAGGATCCGCCGGCGCCGCCCTCCGCCACGGCCGTCCTACTTCGCCTGCGGTGAAGACACGCGGAGCTGGCCCAGGACCCGGGCCGGCACGTTGGTGGTGATCTCCTGGATGCCCAGGTCCTGGCACAGGTCAACGTCCTCGGGCGAGTCGACCGTCCAGACCCGGAAGCGCCGGCCGGAGTCCAGCCAGCGGCGGACGGTGTCCTGGCGTTCGCGGACATAGTCGATACCGGGGCCCGCCATGCCCACCAGGCAGTCGTCCAGGATTTGTTCGCCCTCCAGCTGGGTGGCCTTCATCAGGTTGGCGATCGCTCCGCCGGTAATCGGGCCCACGCCCAGTCCGCCGCGTATCTCGTGGACGGTGAGATCGTCCACGAGTTGGCAAATGTGCCGGGGCGGGACGAATTCCAGGAGGTGGCGGACGGAATCGGGGCTGAAACTCATGAAGGTCACGGCCACGTTGCCCAGCGTGGAGGTTTCCGGATCCCAGCCCTCGCTGCGGAGCACTTCCAGTACCCGGTCCTCCAGCTTGAGCTGGTAAGGGCTTGGATGCTTGAGCTCGATGGCCAGGCCCACGGGGCGCCCCGCACCGCGAAGGATGTCCAGGAGCTCCGGAAGGGTCAGGAACTGTTCGGAACGGGCACCGTAGGCTTCGGGGATCCGCGCCCCCTTCCAGGACGAAAAATCCAGCTGCCGCAGTTCCTGCAGCGTCCGGTCCCCCACCGGCCCCGTGCCGTCCGAGGTCCGGTCCAGGTTCGCGTCGTGGAGCAGCACCACGTGCTGGTCCCGGGTCAGGTGGACATCGCACTCCACCCCGTCGGCCCCGTCAGCCAGGGCCTGCAGGTAGGCGGCGCGGGTATGTTCAGCGTAGGTGCCGCTTGAGCCCCGGTGGGCGTAGACCAACGGCCGTTGCGGCACAGACTCGTCAGTTGTCATGCTCACACGGTAGCGGACCGGCTTCCGCCTTCGGGGCTAGGCTTGGCACATGCAGGTGAACTCTGAGGCAACTACCGGGCACGCCACGCAGGATGCACCAGCGGAGGCGACGCGGCAGGTGCCGCAGGGCACCCGGGCGGCAAGCGCCGTCGTCACCCGCGATCTTGGCTCCGGTGACGCCGAAAAGGCGGCAGCGCTGCGGAAGATGAAGCTGCTGGCGCTGAGCCTGCTCATTGCCATGGCCGTGATTTTCGTCTTCGCGTTTGCCCTGCAGAAGGACTACCCCTGGCTGCAGTACGTGCGCGCGGCCGCCGAGGGCGGCATGGTGGGTGCGTTGGCCGACTGGTTCGCCGTGACGGCCCTGTTCAAGTACCCCATGGGCATCAAAATTCCGCACACCGCGATCATTCCCCGCCGGAAGGACCAGATCGGCGCTTCCCTGGGCGAGTTCGTGGAAACAAACTTCCTCTCCGAACAGGTGGTCCAGGACAAGCTGGCCAGCGTCAACATCGCCGGCCGTGCCGGCCAGTGGCTGGCCGCGCCGGGTGGTGCGGAGCGGGTGGCCAAAGAGGGTGCCGCCGTGATCCGCGGCGCCTTCAAGGTTTTGAATGACGACGACGTCCAGGCCGTCATCGAGGGCATGGTGCGCAAGCACCTGCTCACCCCGCCCTGGGGACCGCCGGTGGGCAGGCTCGCAGAGCGGATCTTCCATGACGGGCACCACCACACACTGGTGGACCTGATGGTGGACCGCGCCGCGGACTGGGTGGACGACAACCACGAGACGGTCAGCCGCCTGGTGTCCGACCGTTCCCCCACCTGGGTGCCGCAGTTCGTTGACGGGCTGGTAGGCGACAAGGTGTACGTCGAGATCCTGAAGTTCGTCCGGGCGGTCCAGTCCGACCCCAACCACCAGGTACGGCAGTCGATCGACAAGTACCTGAACGACCTCGCGCAGGACCTCCAGCACGACCCCGCCATGATCGCCCGCGCGGAGGACATCAAGGCACAGGTCCTGGGTGATCCCGAGGTGCGTGAGCTCGCGTCCCGGACATGGGGCACCGTCAAGAATGCGCTGCTGGGGGCCGTGGACGATCCCGACAGTGAACTCACCATCAAGTTCAAGGCAGCTGTGCGGGACTTCGGGACCAGGCTGGTGGGCGACCCCGAACTGGCGGGGAAGGTCAACGCCTGGATCGGGGACGCCGCGGCCTACCTGGTGAAGACGTACCGCTCGGACATCGCCGGGGTCATCACGGACACGGTGGCCCGTTGGGATGCCGAGGAGACCTCACAAAAGATCGAGCTGCAGGTGGGCAAGGACCTTCAGTTCATCCGCATCAACGGCACGGTGGTGGGTTCCCTGGCCGGGCTGGCGATCTTCACGGTGGCGCAACTGATCTTTGGGTAAATTTCCGCCGCTGCAGGTCCCGGGTGGCATTGGCGCGTACGACGGCGGCACGGGCTGGCACGTTCACGGCACCTTGATTGCTCCACGAGGGCGTACGGGCAGCTGCTGGGGAAGGACTGGGCGGCAGACCTAAATGTCAGTGCCTCGTTGGATCATTTGTTTATGGGAATCGGTACTGATCTGACGGCGGTGATGGAGGGTGTTTCTGCCTCTGTTGCTGCGTTGGATGTGCTGGTTCTGGCGGATGCTTCGCTTTGTTCCGGCGCCGATGTTGGTGCTGAAGTGGATGTGCTGCAGCGGCGGTATGAGCTGTGTCTGGAGCGGCTGGAGCTTGTGGCCCGGTTGGAGGCTCAGCTGGCGGCGGTGAAGGCGCGGGATGTGGCGGATGCCGTTGACATCCAGCACGCTCTGCTTCCGCCGGACGCCCCGGTGGAAGAGCGCACGTTTGCGGAGATGTCGGTGGTGGAGGAGATCGCCGGGATCCTCACCATTAGTTCGGGGGCGTCCGGGGCGTTGGTGGAGCAGTCCCGCCGGGTATGTTCGCTGCCACCTGTGTTTGAGGCCCTGGCTGAAGGAGCGGTGTCGTGGCAGCACGCCCGGATCGTCGCGGACGAAACCGAAGGCCTCACCCCCGAGGGTGCCGCCAGCCTCGTGGCGCATTTCTTCGATCCTGACGCGCCCAACCCGGCCCGGGGTGCTGCGCCCGGTGACCTTGTCCCGTCCCGGTTCCGGGCGAAGGTCCGGGCCTGGCGGGAACGCCACCACCCCGAAACCCTGGAGAAACGGCATGTGAAGGGGGTGGTGGACCGGCGGATGGACTACGCCCCGGACCGGGACGGCATGGCCTGGCTCTCGCTCTACCTGCCCGGGGATACCGCGTGCGCCATCTGGAACCGCAGCACCGCCACCGCCCGCGGCCTCCAAAGCCCTGCGGAGCCCCGGACCCTGACCCAGCTGCGCGCCGACGTCGCCGCGTCCCTGCTCCTCGGCACCGGGCTGCAGCCCGCCGTCAACCACAACGCCGCGGCAGCCGACACCGAACCCGCCGCCGCGGCTGCTGGTGCCGGTAATGACGCAGGTCCGGGATGTGCTTCCACTGACATCGGCAAGATCCCCACACCCCGGACGGACGTCCTGGTCACGGTGCCGGTGTTCTCGCTGCTTGGCCTCACCGATGAACCCGCAGTGCTGGACGGATTCGGGCCGATCCCGGCATCCATGGCACGGAAGCTCGTCGCGGACGGGGCGGAATCGTTCTACCGGGTCCTGGTCGACCCCCGCGACGGGGCGCCCCTGGAGATCGGCCGCACCCGCTACCGGCTCCCCGAGACCATCAAGAAATGGATCCAGCTGCGGGACCGCAAATGCACCTTCCCCGGCTGCACCAACCACACCCCCGACAACGACACCGACCACCTCAACCCCTGGCACCACGGCGGCAAAACAGACGTCCGAAACTTGGCCCAGCTCTGCCCCAAACATCACCGCCTCAAACACCACAGCACCTGGGTCCCCGACCCGGCGACCCCGAATGAACCACCCGGCTGGACCTCACCCACCGGCCGACACTACAAACCCGAACAACCCGACCCCCAACCAACCCACTGGCCACAATGGTCCATGCCCGCTGCTGTCGCCCAGAGTGCAGACCTCTGCCCGGAAGACATCCCGCCATGGGAACCGGACGACGCCAACCTCATAGACCTCAACGACCTGTCACCGGAAGACCCTCTGTGGGCAGAGTTCTTCGAAACGCCGTTCGCTCTTTCGGAGTGAGACCTGTTCAGCAGGAGTGACGCCGGAGTGGGACCAGTTAAGTCGGAGTGACTCCGGTCAGCTGAGATGACGCTGGAGCGGTTGGTCATGCCGGCATGCCTAGGGCTGCAGGCTCCTAGGCGAAGGACTCCAGTCCGACGCCTGCTGCCTCAAGGCCTGCCCTGATCCGGACCGCCATCTCCACGGCGTCAGGTGTCCCACCGTGAATGCACAGGGAGTCCGGCCGGACCCCAATGACAGTTCCGTCCACGGCCGCCACTTCGCCTTGCGTGGCCAGGCGGACGGCCCGTTCGACCACCGTCTCGACGTCGTACAGGACGGCATTGTCCTCCGAGAGCGGCACCAGGCTGCCGTCGGCGCGGTAGGCACGGTCGGCGAAAGCCTCGAAGAACACCGGGTGCCCTGCTTCCTTGGCCAGCTTCAGCAGCTCCGAGCCCGGGAAGCCCAGGAATGGAAGGCCTGGATCGTAGGCGTTGACGGCCGCCACCACGGCGGAGGCCTGCTCGGCGTCGCGGACCGTGGTGTCATACAGCGCTCCATGCGCCTTGACGTAGTCAACGGAGGCACCTACCGCATGCGCGACGCCGTCGAGCGCCCCCAGCTGGTACAGCACGTCACCGAAGAGCTCATCAAAACTCGTGTCCAGCGAGCGGCGGCCGTAGCCGGCCAGATCGCGGTAGCCAAGGTGGGCCCCGACGGTGACGTCCAGCTCGTACGCGGCCCTGCAGCTGTCCAGCATGGTGATGGGGTCACCGGCGTGGAGGCCGCACGCCACGTTGGCGCTGGTGGCCACCTGGAACATCGCCGGATCGCCTCCTGCGGTCCAGGAGCCGAATGATTGCCCTACGTCAGCGTTGAGATCCAAGTGTGTTGCCTTCCAGCGTCAGGTTGTCCGGCGCGGCAGCGGCGGTCAACTCGCCGGGAATGGTGTCCGGCATCGGCCCGAACGCCTCACGGGCGTTCTTGGCCACTGCGCGGCCCATCATGAGGTTACCGGCTCCGCCCACAACAGCCCCTATCCCGAAGGGCAGGGCCCGGCCGAACAAGGCCGTGCCCTGCCGCTTCAGGAGGTTCTTCAGGAAGGCCGACTGGATCCGCTTCCGGACGCTCCCGAATCCCGGCAGCACCATCGACTTGGACAGGACGCTCCCCCACGCGTTGCCGGCGCTGTTGCCGGCCGCCTGGCCGCCGAGGGTCCCCAGCAGCGCGGTGCCCTCCTCGCCGAGCATGATGGCCATGACCATGGTGCCGGCCTTCTCCGGGTTGGTCAGCCTGATGCCGTGCAGTTCAGCCAGCGAGGTTGCGTAAAGGGCTGTAGCTTCCAGGAAGCCAACGGTGGCGGCCGCGGAAAGTCCCAGCGACGCCACGGTTCCGACGCCGGGGACGACGGCGGTGGCACCCACCAGGGCGCCTCCTCCGGCAACAGCCCGCAGGTAGTCGCGTTCAGCGATGTCCGCCAACTGCGCGGCCGTGGCCCGCGGATGCTTCTTCTGGAGCCTGCGGATGTAGCCAACCACCAATGGCCGCTGGATCTGCACCGCTTTCAGGAGCATGTTGTGGACGCCGGGCTTGGGCTTGCCCTCGGCGTCAAACATCGCGTTGTGGGCGGTTTCCTGTGCGATACGGAGTGCGGGGTTGCTGCGCCGGGCCATGGTCACCTTCATTCAAATCGACCTGCAGCGCGTGGCTGCCGTGTCATCCCATCCTAAATGGATAGACACTAAGCATGCTTACACTTTTTGGACCGGCTCTCCTGCATCCGCGCGTTCGGCACTGCGACCGGCGGCCTCGTCGGCCTGGAGCTCGGCCCGGAAGACTTCAAAGCGGGCCAGGTGTGCGGGACGGCGGCGAAGAATTGCCCACGCCACGCCAAGGATGACGAACCAGATGGGGGTCACCAGCAGGGCAACGAGGGTGTCGGGCTGGGTGGTCAGGGCCCAGAGGACGAAAGCGAAGAACGCGTACACCACCCACACGGCGGGGATGCCACCGGGCATCTTGAACTTCGACGCCGCATGCAGGTGCGGCCGGCGGCGCCGGAAGGAAATGTAGCTGGCGAGGATGATCGACCAGACGAAGACGAAGCACACCGCAGACACGGTGGTCACCATTTCAAAAGCCATGCCAACGTCCTGGCCGGCATACATGAGTACGACGCCGGACAGCAGCAGGACGCAGGACAGGAACAGCGCGTTGCTGGGCACCTTCCTCGAGGAGAGCCTGCTGAAGATACCGGGGGCGTCGCCTTCTTGGGCCAGGCCGAAAACCATGCGGGACGTGGAGTAGATGCCGGAGTTCGCGGAGGACATCGCCGAAGTGAGGACCACCAGGTTGACGACTGTGGCCGCGGCGCCGAGGCCGGCCAGGGAGAACATCCCGATGAAGGGGCTGTGGCCGGCGGCGAACTGGGTCCACGGGGTGACTGCCATCAGGATGACCAGCGCGCCGACATAGAAGAGCAGTACGCGGACGGGGATGGCGTTGATGGCCCTGGGCAGCGTGCGCTCGGGATCCTTGGCCTCGGCGGCGGTGGTGCCCACCAGTTCGATGCCCACGAAGGCGAATACTGCGATCTGGAATCCGGCCACGAAGCCCATGAACTCATTGGGGAAGAACCCGCCATGGCTCCACAGGTTGGTGAAGCTTGCGGTGCCCGCGTCGCTCTGGAAACCGGTGAAGATCATGAAGAGTCCCACGATGATCAGGGCCGCGATGGCGACGATCTTGATGAGGGCGAACCAGAACTCGGTCTCGCCGAAGGCCTTGACTGTGGCGAGGTTCAGCAGGAGCAGGATGCCCACCGTGGCCAGCCCCGGGATCCAAAGCGGCAGCGCCGGCCAAAGTTCCTTTGAATATCCAGCGATGGCGATGACGTCCGCAATTCCGGTGATCACCCAGCAGAACCAGTACGTCCAGCCGGTGAAGAAGCCTGCCCAGGGACCCAGGAGGTCGGCGGCGAAATCACTGAAGGACTTGTAGTTCAGGTTGCTCAGCAGCAGCTCGCCCATGGCCCGCATGACGAAGAAGAGCATGAAGCCGATGATCATGTACACGAAGATCACGGAAGGCCCGGCGGCGGAAATGGTCTTGCCGGAGCCCATGAACAGGCCTGTGCCGATCGCGCCGCCGATGGCGATGAGCTGGATATGCCGGTTGGTGAGCTGCCGCTCCAGGTGGGGAGGCTCGCTGCGCGCTGCCGTGGCAGCGCCCTGGCCGCGGGCTGGTTCGCTGTTGGACGTGGGGGGATGAATCGCCATGAGGAACTCCATCGATAAAGCGGCTTTGGGTGCCGCAAAGATTTGGTTCCTCCCCACTCTGTTGTGGACCTGAGAGTTTCCGCAGCCAAGGCCGCTTGCACCGTCGGTGAGCCAGAGTCGTGCCTGGCTGCTTTCCAGAGTTGCCTGTCCGCGGCGGTACGTGGGCCTGAGAGTTTCCTGGGGAGGGTTTGCTCCTACGGCGCCTGCTGGATGTACCCGGCAGGACTCTCCCGCCGCAGGTCGGAGGCGTATTCAGTTGGAAGCCGCCGGCTTTTTGGGGCGGCGGCCGGTCATGCAATGGGACGGGCGCCGACTGGTGGGCCGCTCCGGATACGCTGAGCCAGCCACCGGCGGCGCCAATCCCGGGGTTCAGTGTGGTGTCCGTCACGATCGAATGTCAACCCCTCCCGACACAAGTGGGGAAGGACGGCGTCACGTGTCCATTCAAGCCCTTCGCGGAAGCCGGCCGATTTGCCACGGACGGGTTCGTCCCGGTACCTTGTGAGCCGAATCACCCATATTTGAATAAGCCTTTCGAGCTGTGACGGGAGAGTCCTCCCGGCGACACACCGGGCAGGCGCCGTAGGAGCAAATCCTCCCCAGGAATCTCTCAGGCCCATGTACCGTCACGGCGAGGCGACTCTGGAAAGCAACCGGGCTTCTGCCCGGTTCACCGACGGTGCAAGCGGCCCCCTGCCAACAGCAGGCAACGCGGAATCTCTCAGGTCCAATACAGAGCGGGGAGGAACCCATCCCACGCCGTGCCACCTTCGGCCGGCCAGATCCGGAGTTCCTCATGACGATTCATTCGCATCCAACATCGTTTGTTGACCGCCATATCGGCGCGCGCCGCCAGGCCGACGTCGACACCATGCTCAAGACCGTCGGCTACGACAGCCTTGATGGCCTGGTTGACGTGGCCGTCCCCGCGTCCATCCGCCAGGAAACCGCCCTCCGCCTGCAGGATGCCCTCAGCGAGGTGGAGGTCCTGGCCGAGCTGCGCAAGCTTGCCGCGAAAAACAAGACTGCCGTGCAGCTGATCGGGCAGGGCTACTACGACACCGTGACGCCGCCGGTGATCCGCCGCAACATCCTTGAATCCCCGGCCTGGTACACCGCCTACACCCCGTACCAGCCGGAGATTTCCCAGGGCCGGCTTGAGGCGCTGCTGAACTTCCAGACGATGGTCCAGGACCTGACAGCGCTCCCGGTAGCCAACGCATCCTTGCTGGACGAGGCAACGGCGGTGGCCGAGGCTGTGCTGCTGATGCGCCGCGCCAACAAGTCCAAGGCAGCGAAGGACGGCAAGACGGTGCTCGACGCCGACTGCCTCCCGCAGACCATCGCCATCGTCATGGGCCGTGCAGAGGCGCTCGGTTTCGAGGTTGAGGTGGCCGATCTGTCCAAGGGCCTGCCCGAGGGCGACATCAACGGCATTGTGCTGCAGCAGCCGGGGGTCTCCGGCCGGGTGTGGGACCAGTCCGCTGTGATCTCCGCTGCCAAGGACCGGGGCGCGCTGGTCACGGTGGCGGCCGACCTGCTGGCCCTGACCCTGATCACTCCTCCGGGCGAGCAGGGCGCGGACATCGCCGTCGGCTCCACCCAGCGTTTTGGCGTGCCGTTGTTCTTTGGGGGGCCGCACGCCGCCTACATGGCCGTCCAGAAGGGGATGGAACGTACCCTGCCGGGCAGGATCGTCGGCGTATCCAAGGATGACGCCGGCGCTCCGGCTTACCGTCTGGCTTTGCAGACCCGCGAGCAGCACATCCGCCGTGAGAAGGCCACGTCCAACATCTGCACGGCCCAGGCGCTGCTGGCCATCGTGTCCTCCTTCTACGCGGTCTACCACGGCCCCGACGGGCTGAAGGCGATCGCCGAAACCGCACACCACAAGGCCAGGGTGCTGGCCACGGCCCTCAAGTCCATGGGCCGCGAACTGGTCAGCGACTCCTTCTTCGACACCCTGACGGTGCGCGTTCCGGGCAAGTCTGCCAAGGTGATCGCCGCTGCCGAGGCGCGCGGCATCAACCTGCGCCTGGTTGACCAGGACACCGTGGGCGTCTCCGTCGATGAGACGACGACGGCGGCAACGCTGTCGGACGTCGTCGTCGCCTTTGGCGCCGGTCCGGTGGGTGACGCCCAGGGCTTCGAACTGCCCGGATCCGTCCTGCGCACCTCGGCCTACCTGCAGCATCCGGTGTTCAATACACACCGGTCCGAAACCCAGCTGCTGCGCTACATCCGGAAGCTCTCGGACCGTGACCTGGCGCTGGACCGGACGATGATCCCGTTGGGTTCGTGCACCATGAAGCTGAACGCCACGGCGGAGATGGAAGCCATTTCCTGGCCGGAGTTCGCCTCGATCCACCCGTTCGCCCCGGACTCCCAGACCGAGGGCTGGCGCGAACTGATTTCCGGCCTGGAAGCCGACCTTGCCGAGATCACCGGGTACGACCAGGTGTCCATCCAGCCCAACGCCGGCTCCCAGGGCGAACTGGCCGGGTTGCTCGCGATCCGGGGCTACCACCACTCCCGCGGTGAGCAGCAGCGCACCGTCTGCCTGATCCCGGCCTCGGCCCACGGCACCAACGCCGCCTCCGCCGTCCTCGCCGGGATGAAGGTCGTGGTCGTCGCCACCGCAGCCGATGGCACCATCGACCATGAGGACCTCACGGCGAAGATCGAAGCGAACAAGGACGTCCTGTCCTGCATCATGATCACCTACCCCTCCACCCACGGTGTCTACGACGGAGACGTCCGGGAAGTCTGCGACGCGATCCACGCCGCCGGCGGCCAGGTGTACATCGACGGGGCGAACCTGAACGCACTGGTCGGGCTGGCCCAGCCGGGCCGGTTCGGCGGGGACGTCTCGCACCTGAACCTGCACAAGACCTTCTGCATCCCGCACGGCGGCGGGGGACCCGGAGTCGGGCCGGTTGCCGCGAAGGCGCACCTGGCCCCGTTCATGCCAGGCGATGCGAACAAGGCCGCCCACGAAGCCGGGCACGGCGTCGCCATCTCGGCGTCCCGGTTCGGTTCGGCCGGTGTGCTGCCGATTTCCTGGGCGTACGTGAAGCTGATGGGCGGTGAGGGCCTGACCGAGGCCACCAAGTCCGCGCTGCTGGCCGCGAACTACGTCGCGTCCCGCCTGAACGAGTACTTCCCTGTTCTCTACACCGGTGAGGGCGGGCTGGTGGCGCACGAGTGCATCCTGGACCTGCGCGACCTCACAGCGAAGACGGGGGTCACGGCCGAGGACGTGGCCAAGCGGCTGATCGATTTCGGTTTCCACGCCCCCACCCTGTCCTTCCCCGTCGCGGGCACGCTGATGGTGGAGCCTACCGAGTCCGAGGACCTGGCCGAGATCGACCGCTTCATCGAGGCGATGATCACCATCCATGGCGAGATCCAACAGGTGGCCAGCGGCGAATTCACCCTGGAGGCATCCCCGGTGCGCAATGCACCCCACACGGCCGCCGCCGTCGTGAGCTCCGACTGGGACCGCGCTTACCCGCGCGAGCAGGCCGCCTTCCCCGTTGCCTCGCTCCGCCAGGACAAGTACTTCCCGCCCGTCGGCCGGATCGACGGCGCAGCCGGCGACCGGAACCTGGTCTGCTCCTGCCCGCCCCTCGAAGCCTTCGAGCTTTCGACAAGCTCAATCACCGAATTGGAAGACTGATTTCCCATGACTGAGAACTACACCGCTCTTTTAGAGCAGCACAAGAAGGCCGGGGCCTCGTTCACGGACTTCGGCGGGTGGCAGATGCCGCTTAAGTACGAGTCTGAACTCGCGGAACACCACGCCGTCCGCAACACTGCCGGCCTGTTCGACCTCTCCCACATGGGTGAGGTCTGGGTGACCGGCCCCGACGCCGCCGCCTTCCTGGACTACGCCTTGGCCGGCAAACTGTCCGCGGTCGCCGTCGGAAAAGCAAAGTACTCGTTGATCTGCAACGCCGATGGCGGCATCATTGACGACCTCATCACCTACCGCCGACCGTCCCCCGAAGAGGGCGTGGACAGGTACCTGGTGGTGCCCAACGCGGGCAACGCCGCAGTGGTGGCGAAGGAACTCCTGAAACGCTCCGCCGCCTTCGACGTCACTGTGGAGGACGCCTCGGCAGAGACCTCGCTGATCGCCGTGCAGGGACCGAATTCCGAGGCGATCCTCCTCGCGCTGGTCCCGGCCGAACAGCACGCCCTGCTCACCGAGCTCAAGTACTACGCCGCCGTGGAGGTGGGCATCGCCGTCAACGGTACGGTCCAGGACCTGCTCGTGGCCCGGACCGGCTACACCGGCGAGGACGGGTTCGAGATCTACGTCCCCAACCTGGACGCCCCCGCACTGTGGGAGGCACTGCTCCAGGCCGGCGAAGGCTCCGGGCTGGTTCCCGCCGGACTGGCTGCACGCGACTCGCTCCGCCTCGAAGCCGGGATGCCGCTCTACGGCAACGAACTCTCCCGCCACGTCAACGCCTTCGCCGCCGGCCTGGGCCCGGTGGTGTCGCTGGCCAAGGAGAGCGACTTCGTAGGCAAGGATGCCCTGGCCGCCATCAAGGCCGCCGGAGTTGGTTCAACCATCGGGCAGAAGCTGGTGGGACTCAAGGGTGCCGGACGCCGCGCCGCCCGCGCCCACTACCCCGTCCTCAAGGACGGCAACCTGGTGGGCGAAGTGACCTCCGGCCAGCCCTCCCCCACGCTCGGATACCCCGTCGCCATGGCCTATGTCGACGTCGACTTCGCTGAGATCGGCACCGTCCTCGAGGTGGACCTCCGCGGCAAGCCCGAGCGCTTCGAAGTCGTCCCCCTCCCCTTTTACAAGCGCCAGAAGTAATTCGATTTCGCCCACCCACGACACGTTTTAAGAGAAAGAAAGTAGACAATGAGCAAGGTTGTTTCTGAACTGAAGTACTCCGCCGAGCACGAATGGGTTGCCGTTGACGGGTCCGGTCCTGCGGGGATCGGGATTTCCGCCGTGGCTGCCGATGCCCTGGGCGACATCGTCTACGTGGACCTCCCTGAGGTGGGGTCCACCGTGACGGCCGGCGAAACCTGCGGCGAGGTGGAATCCACCAAGTCCGTCTCCGACCTCTATGCCCCGGTCACCGGCGAGGTCACCGAGATCAACGATGGTGTGGTCTCGGACCCCGCCCTGATCAACAGCGATCCCTATGGAGCCGGCTGGCTCTTCAAGGTGGCCGTCACCGCAGAAGGCCCGCTCATGTCCGCCGAGGAATACGCAGCAGCAAACGGCGGCGAGCTGTGAGCGCCCCCGCAGAAGTGGGCGCCTTCACGCAGGTGGCCTCACCCAGCCTGAACGCGGACCTGTCCGCACTGGACCCCGAGATCGCCGCCACGATCGATGCGGAACTGGGCCGCCAGCGCGACGGCTTGGAAATGATCGCCTCCGAAAACCACACCGCCGCAGCTGTGATGCAGGCCCAGGGTTCGGTCCTGACCAACAAGTACGCCGAAGGCTACCCGGGCAAGCGCTACTACGGCGGCTGCGAACACGTCGACGTGATCGAGCAACTGGCGATCGACCGTGTGAAGGCCCTGTTCGGCGCGGAATACGCCAACGTCCAGCCGCACTCCGGAGCCCAAGCCAACGCCTCCGTGATGCACGCGCTGATCAAGCCCGGCGACACCATCATGGGACTGAACCTGGCACACGGCGGGCACCTGACGCACGGCATGCGCATCAACTTCTCCGGCAAGCTCTACAACGTGGTGCCCTACCAGGTCCGGGAAGATAGTCACACCATTGACATGGCAGAGGTGGAGCGCCTGGCCCAGGAGCACAAGCCGCAGCTCATCGTGGCCGGCTGGTCCGCCTACGCCCGCCAGCTGGACTTCGCCGAGTTCCGCCGGATTGCCGATTCCGTGGGCGCTTACCTGATGGTGGACATGGCGCACTTCGCGGGGTTGGTGGCCGCCGGGCTCCACCCCTCGCCGGTTCCGCACGCGCACGTCACCACCTCCACCACGCACAAGACCCTCGCCGGTCCGCGCGGCGGGATCATCCTGAGCAACGACGCCGACATCGCCAAGAAGATCAACTCGGCAGTGTTCCCGGGCCAGCAGGGCGGACCGCTCGAGCACGTCATCGCCGGCAAGGCTGTGGCCTTCAAGATCGCCGCCACCGAAGAGTTCCGCGAACGCCAGGAGCGCGTCCTTGCCGGCGCGCGCCTCCTGGCAGAACGCCTGGTCCAGCCGGACGTCACCGCGAAGGGCATCAGTGTGGTCTCCGGCGGCACCGACGTGCACCTGGTCCTCGTCGACCTGCGCAACTGCGAACTTGACGGACAGCAGGCCGAGGACCGCCTCGCCGCTATCGACATCACCGTCAACCGCAACGCCGTGCCCTTCGACCCCCGGCCGCCCATGGTCACCTCAGGCCTGCGCATCGGCACGCCCGCGCTGGCCACCCGCGGGTTCGGCGAGGACGCCTTCCGCGAGGTTGCGGACATCATCGCCGAGGCATTGACGGCCGACGCCGGCGCGGACCTTTCCGGGCTCCGTCACCGCGTCGAGGCCCTCGCCAAAGCCCACCCGCTCTACCCAGGCATCGCGCCCCTGTCCTGACCCTGGCTTCGACAGGCTCAACCACCGGTCGTTGGGCCTGTCGAAACCCTTCGAGCAAACAAAGGAAGCAACCATGACATTGGCACCTGAAGGCCGGAAGATGCTGCGGATCGAGCAGCGCAATGCTGCCGTTCCGGTGGAGCGGAAACCGGAGTGGATCAAGGCCAAAGTCCAGATGGGCCCGGAGTTCGTCGGGCTGAAGAACCTGGTCAAAAAAGAAGGCCTGCACACCGTCTGCAAAGAAGCCGGCTGCCCCAACATCTTCGAATGCTGGGAAGACAAGGAGGCCACCTTCCTGATCGGCGGCTCCGAATGCACCCGCCGCTGCGACTTCTGCCAGATCGACACCGGCAAACCCTCCCCCGTGGACGTCTTCGAACCCACCAAGGTGGCCCGCTCCGTCCAGTCCATGCAACTGCGCTACGCCACCGTCACCGGCGTCGCCCGCGACGACCTCGCAGACGAAGGCGTCTGGCTCTACGCCGAAACGGTCCGCAAGATCCACGAACTGAACCCCGGCACCGGCGTCGAGCTGCTGATCCCCGACTTCTCCGGCAACCCCGAGCACATCAAAGCGATCTGCGACTCCGCCCCCGAAGTCTTCGCCCACAACGTCGAAACCGTGCCCCGGATCTTCAAACGGATCCGGCCCGCGTTCCGCTACGACCGCTCCCTGGACGTCATCACCCAGGGCCGGAACCTGGGCATGGTCACCAAATCCAACCTCATCCTGGGCATGGGCGAAACCCGCGAGGAAATCTCCGAAGCCCTCCGCGACCTCCACGCCGCCGGCTGCGACCTGATCACCATCACCCAATACCTCCGCCCGAGTGAACGCCACCTTCCCGTGGACCGCTGGGTCAAACCCCAGGAATTCGTGGACCTCCAGCACGAAGCCCAGGAAATCGGCTTCCTCGGCGTCATGTCCGGCCCCCTGGTCCGCTCCTCCTACCGCGCCGGCCGCCTCTGGGCCACCGCCATGCGCAAAAAAGGCCGCGACATCCCCGCCGAACTCGCCCACATCGCCGACGGCATCCAAGACTCCGGCACCACCCGCCAGGAAGCCAGCACCCTCCTCGGAGGCTAGGACCGCTGGAACGCATAACGGCGGTAGGAGGCTTAGGCGGGCCGGCAACCGAAGCTGCCGGCCCGCCGTCGGACGCGTTGCCTAGCTGTTGCCGCGCACCACCGGGATGCTCGCCGTCGGCAGGCCGCTGGGGAAGACTGTAGGTTCGGGTACCGCGACCGGTTCCAGCGGTACCTGCACCGCTTGCGCCGCCACGAGGACGCGCTGGCCCCGGACGTCAATTTCCAGGGGTTCGCCCTCCTGCACGGTCAGGGTGATGGAACCGGACGCGAGCTGGACCAGCAGCAGGCGGCCCCTGATCTTCAGGTGGAAGGCCAGCGAATCCCATTCGGCCGGCAGGCGAGGATCGAAGAACGGGACCGGCCCCTGGTCCCGCATGCCCGCGAAGCCGCACACCAGGGAGGACCACACGCCGCCCGTGGAGGCGATATGGACGCCGTCGATCGTGTTGCCGTGGGTGTCATCCAGGTCGATGAACGCGGCACTGGTGAAGTGGTCCAGGGCTTCCTTCGAATACCCCACCTCGGCCGCCATGATCCCCTGCACGCAGGCGGACAGGGTGGAGTCGCCGGTGGTGATGGGATCGTAGAAGTCGAAGGCCCGCTGCTTCTCCTGCGCCGTGAAGTCCTGCCACTGGAGGAACATGGCCAGGACCGTGTCCGCCTGCTTGAGGACCTGGTGGCGGTAGATCACCAGCGGGTGGAAGTGCAGCAGCAGGGGGTACTTGGACCGCGGGGTGGTCCAGTCCCAGGCTTCCAGTGTCATGAAGTCGTTGTCCTGGGAGTGCACCTGCATCCGGGTGTCGAACGGCAACTGCATGAGGTTCGCCGCAGCCTCCCACAGCTGGCGCTCCTCCTGCGTGATTTCGGCATGCTCCAGCGCCGCGGCGGCGCGCAGGTTGAAGCGTGCCATCACGTTCGTATAGAGGTTGTCGTTCACCACGGCCGTGTATTCGTCGGGGCCGGTGACGCCGTGGATGTGGAAGAGGCCGTCCTTGCCGAAGAAGCCCAGGGAGATCCACATCCGGGCCGTCTCGATAAGCAGTTGGGCGCCCATTCCGTCCCGGAAGGCGGCATCGCCGGTGGCCCAGAGGTACCTGTTGGTGGCGAAGGCGATCGCGGCCGCGATGTGGAACTGGGCCGTTCCGGCAGCGTAGTAGGCGCTTGCTTCGAGTCCGTTGATGGTTCGCCACGGGAAGAGCGCACCGTCCACGCTCAGTTCCTTGGCACGGATCTTTGCCTCGGGCAGCATGCCGTGGCGGAACTCGAGCACCTGCCGCGCGCCGTCGGGGTTGGTGTAGGTGAGGTAGGGCAGCAGGTACACCTCCTGGTCCCAGAAGTAGTGCCCCTCGTAGCCGGAGCCGGTCACGCCCTTGGCGGGAATGCCGGCAACATCGGCGCGGGCCGTCGCCTGGGCCAGCTGGAAGAGGTTCCACCGGATGGCCTGCTGCAGGCCGGGGCTGCCGCCGCCCACCACAATGTCGGACGTGGCCCAGTAGCCGCGGTAGTGGGCCATGCTCTCGGCGAAGATCTCGTTCACCGGGCGGAGGGCTTCCTCGGCCACCGCGGCTGCATCGACGTCCGGGTCCTGGACGCGGCGGCCGGCGGCGTAGCTGACGCTCTTTTCCAGCCGGAAGGGTTCGTCCGGGTCCACTGCCAGGACATACCGGACACTGCTGTCGTCCTGGTCCACCAGGGTTTCGAAGGGCTGGTGCCCCGCAGAGGTCCAGTGGTCCACTGCCAGGCCCACCCGTTGCTTGGATTCCGCGGCCTCCCACGAGAGGCGCAGCGATCCGTCGCCGCCGTCGAGGCGTACGGGCAGCAGCACCCGCCCGGCGTGGCGGCCGGACCGGCGGGGATCGTGCACGGAGTGGTCCTCCACCGGCTGGTCCTGGCGGTTGATGACCTGGGAGGTAACGTCCAGCGAGACCTGCCGGTCCGTGGCCACTTCCAGCGAGATGCCGAGGCAGCCGCGGGATTCGAAGCCTACGGCGCGCCGTTCGGTGGTGGTCACGGCGGCCCCGGACCGGCACTGCCAGGTGATGCGGCATTCGTAGATTCCGGTGGAGAAGTCAACGGCGCGCCGGTATTCCAGGACCTCGGACTCGGCCAGGCTGAGGGTTTCGCCGTCCACCACCACCGCGAAGTTGTTGGCGTCCGGAATGTAGAGGATGCGCTGCCCGGTCCGGGCGAACCCGAAGGCGTTTTCCGCGTGCTTGATGTCCCAGATTTCATGCAACCCGTTGATGAAGCTGCCGGGCAGGCCGCCATCCGCCGCCGCCCAGTGGGCGCCGCGGATGCCCAGGTGCCCGTTTCCCAGGGCAAACAGTGTTTCTAGGGTTCCCGCGACACCTGCCTCGTGGCGGGTTTCAACGAGTTGCCAGGGGGTGTCGGGGAACCGTTCGCGGTCCGCGGTAATGACTGCCATGGTGGGGATCCTTTGGCCTTGCTGGGTGCCGCCGTGGGGCGGGCACGAGGTATTCGGGGAAAATGCGCTGCTCGGAAGGGTGCCGCGGTGGGGGGGGTTAGCGGCACCGGTTGCCCGGGGGGATCGGGCATCACCGGTTTAGGGGATGAGTTCCTGAAGGTCATTGACCACCAAGGTGGCACCGGCATCCAGGAGCGTCTGCCGACCGGCGCCCCGGTCCACCCCGATGACGGAGTGGAACGATCCGGCCCGTCCGGCCTGCACGCCGGACACGGCGTCTTCCACCACCACGCACTCAGCGCTGGAGAGGTCCAGGAGTTTCGCGGCGTATTCGTAGGTGGCAGGGCTCGGTTTGCCGGGCAGGCCCTGTTCGGCGGCAACCACCCCGTCCACCACAACGGGGAAGTGGTGGCTGAGCCCGGCCGCCTGCAGGACGGCGGGCGCGTTCCGGGAGGACGAGACGACGGCGACTTTGAGTCCCTGCGCCAGCACCGCTTCGAGGAACCGCACCGAGCCGTCAAAGGGTTCGACGCCGGCGCTGACGATGTCGTTGAAGAGCCTGTTCTTCCGGTTGCCCAGGCCTTGGACCGTTTCGTGGGCGGGGTCGTCGTCGAGCGGGCCTTCGGGCAGGCTGATACCGCGGGATGAAAGGAAGTCCCGCACCCCGTCGAAGCGGGGCTTGCCGTCAATATGGTCGAAGTAGTCGCTTTCGCGGTACCCGGGAACGTCGGGATGCGAGGCCAGGTAGCTGTCGAACAGTTCCTGCCACGCGCGCTCATGCACTGTGGCCGTGGGCGTCAGTACTCCGTCGAGGTCGAACAGGATTGCGGCGGCGCCGGTCCAGTCGGTGGTCCGGGGTGACGTGGGGTGTGTCATCAGCGGTGCGGTGTCCTTTCAGTCTGCGGACAGCCGGCCCCGCCGGTGCGGCCACAGGAGGCTCCGGCGCTTAAGCGCACGGCAGCATCTCCGTGTCCGCCCACTGCAGGACCGATCATGGCCACAGACGAGTGTAAGCGCTTGCAAATTTGACTGGCAACTGTTTTTTCCCGCGTCCCGGCAGCGCCTGCCCGCGGTTTAGCGCAGCACGTAGTGGCGCAGGAAGGCGCTGACGTCCACCATCTCGGCCTTGGACATGGCGTGCCCCATGCCCGGATAGGTCCGGGCCGTCAGCAACGTGTTCTCCGCCAGCCATTCGGCGGTGTAGGCGGTGGCGTCCTCGTTGATCACCAGGTCCGCCTTGTCCCGCCCCCAGAAGAACGGCCGCCTGGTGTCGAAGGAGTCCATGGTGGACAGGAGTTCGTTGTTGAGCACGAAGCCGGACAGCCCGACCACTGCCTTGTAGTCATCGGGGTGCAGCCGCAGGAGCGTGCTCGCCATCGCCATCCCCTGGGAATACCCCATCAGGGTGACGCTGCTGTGCTGGTCCTTGACCGAACCGATCCAGGCCCGCACGGAGGTGGCCGCGGAGATGACGTCCGCGAAGTCGTTGGCCAGGAAGTAGTCCAGCAGGAACCATCCCCAGCGGTCCCCGACAGGCATGGGAGCGCGCAGTGCGGCGCAGGTGAACTCCTGGGGCAGATACTCGAAGAGGCGCACCATCCGGGACTCGTCCGTGCCGTAGCCGTGCATCATCACCAGCAATGGGGTGCCGGCACGCAGTTCTTCCGGCTTGGACCACACAACAGTTTCCACCGGACCAGCGTAGCGAGGCATGCACGCCGCCCCGGCGCGGTGATTGAATCCGGAATCGCCGGGAGGTAGCGTGTCGCCTGACAGACAGCATGCTTAGCAATGGCACCATACGCACCACCATCACCGCAAATGCCCTACCAGCGCCGCGCAGGACGCGGCTATAAGGAGCACGTCATGAGAATTGGCTCGTCAATCTTCCTCATCGCCCTCGGCGCCATCCTTGCCTGGGCCGTGACTCCCGGGCTGATCCCGTTCGTGGACCAGCAGCTGGTGGGCTACATCCTGATCGCCGTGGGCGTCATTGGTTTGATCGCCTCGCTGATCCTGGCCTCCCCCGGCCGGAGCCGCCGCGTCAGCGAGTCCCGCTCGGTCATCGATCCCAACACGGGCGAGCGCATCACCAGGCATGAAACCCGCGACGGCGGCATCTAGCCACAGCGGAACCCGGGCGGAGCCCGGATCAAGCCACGAACCCGAAAGCCGGGCTGGACCACCACATCCAGCCCGGCTTTCGCGCGTCCGCAGGCACTTCTTCTGCCGGATTTTGTTTCGTGTGGGTTTCCATTGACAAACCAACACAAGCAAAGATAAAGTCAAGTAACTCAACATCAATGTGATGCCAGTCACGCAGGAACCTACGCAACGGAGGGTACGTGTTCGCCGAAGAGCGCCAGCAGAAGATTGCCGAGCTTGTCGCCGGCAACGGCCGGGTCAGCGTGACCCTGCTGGCAGAGCGCTTCCGCATCACCACCGAAACCGTGCGCAGGGACCTTGCCGCCCTGGAGAACGCGGGCACCGTCCGCCGGGTCCACGGCGGCGCCGTGGCTGCCGACCGCTTCAGCACCACCGAAGAAAGCGTCACCGAGCGCGCCATCCAGCGGCCGGACCAGAAGGTCCGCATCGCGGAGGCAGCACTCGCGCTGATTCCACGGAACTCGCCGGCCAGCGTCCTCATGGACGGCGGCACCACCACCGAGGTGCTCGCGGACATGCTGGCGCGCCGTACCGCCGTCGAGCCTTCCGACGGAACCGGCCCGCACCACGAACTGGTGGTCATCACCCACGCTGTTCCCATCGCCAGCAAGCTCTCCAACGTTTCCGGCGTAGCCCTGCAGATCCTGGGCGGACGCGTCCGCGGCATTACGCAGGTGGCCGTGGGGCAGGCGACGGTGGACGCCGCCGCCCGCATCCGCCCGGACATAGCGTTCATTGGCACTAACGGCATCCACGCCACCTTTGGCGTCAGCACTCCCGATCCTGAAGAAGCGGCCGTCAAGGCAGCCTTCGTCCAGTCGGCACGCCGCATTGTGGTGTTGGCCGACTCCTCCAAGCTGGACACAGAAACCCTGGTCCAGTTCGCCTCCCTGAAAGACCTGGACACCTTGATCACAGACAGTGAACCCGGGCCGGAACTCGCGGCCGCCCTGGAAGACGCCGGCGTCGACGTGGTGATCGCATGATCGTCACCTTCACGGCCAACCCAAGCCTTGACCGCACCGTTGCCCTCCCCGGCCCGCTGGCCCGCGGCGAGGTGCAGCGCGCCGTCTCCGTCCGCCAGGAGTCCGGCGGCAAGGGAGTCAACGTCTCCCGCGCCCTGGTGGCGTCCGGCCTTGATTCCCTGGCGGTCCTGCCCGGAGCGGACGGCGATCCCGTCCTGGCCGGACTGCGCGAGCAGGGGGTGCCTTTCGTCTCCCTGCCCATCGACGAGCCGCTGCGTACCAATGTGGCGCTCACCGAACCCGGCGGCGTCACCACGAAGATCAACGAACCCGGGCCGGTCCTGGCCGCAGACCAGCAGGAAGCCCTCATCAAGTTGCTGCTGGAAAGCTCACGCGGCGCCAGCTGGGTGGTCCTGGCCGGCTCGCTGCCCCCCGGATTCCCGGAAAACTTCTACGCCATGGTGGCCCGGCGGATCCGGGAGGCGGGCAACGGCACTGCGCCGCTGATCGCCGTCGACTCCTCCGGGGCTCCCCTGGCCGCTTCCCTGACCGACGCCGGAAGCTCCGACGACGGTACGGGCAGCGGCGCAACCCCAGGTTCCGGGAAACCGGACCTCCTCAAACCCAACGCCGAAGAACTGGCTGAGCTGGCAGCAGCCGCCGGTTTTGCCCCGGCCACCGGAGACGAGTTGGAAGCGGACCCGGCTGCTGCCGCAGCCGCCGCGGCCGCCGTCGTTCGTTCCGGTGTGGGTGCTGTGCTGGCAACTCTCGGTTCCAAGGGAGCTGTCCTTGTAACGGCCGACGGCGCGTGGCTGGCCACGCACCCGCCGGTCGCCGCAGTGAGCACGGTGGGCGCGGGCGACTCCGCGCTGGCCGGCTACCTGCTCGCCCACGGCCGGGGATCCGCCCCGGCCGACTGCCTTCGTCAGGCGGTGGCCCACGGTGCCGCCGCTGCCTCCCTGCCGGGTTCCACTGTTCCGGCAGTACACCAAACCACCCCGGATGCCGTAACCATCACGGCCCTTCGAAAGGATTGACAGTGACCCAGCTCATCACCACGGAACTGGTCGAGCTCGACCAGAACCTGGGTAACTCGCCCGAAGCGGTGATCCGGCATCTGGCAAGCAAGGTAGCTGCCACCGGACGTGCCTCAGAAGTCGAGGGCCTCTTCGCCGACGCCTTCGCCCGCGAGCAGAAGACCGCCACCGGCATCCCCGGCGGCATCGCCATCCCGCACTGCCGCTCGGCGGCCGTCACGGTGCCCACCCTGGCCATGGCCCGCCTGAACCCCAAGGTGGACTTCGGCGCCAAGGACGGCCCGGCGGACCTGGTGTTCTTCATCGCCGCCCCGGACGGCGCGGACCAGGAGCACCTGAAGCTGCTCTCCAAGCTGGCCCGCTCCCTGATCAAGAAGGACTTCACCGCAGCGCTGCGCAACGCCTCCTCCGAGGCCGAGATCGTGGAACTCGTTGAAGGCGCCCTGGCGGACAAGCCCGCCGCGCACGCTGCCGCCCCGGCGGACGCGGTACCGGTGGGTGCCACCGTTGGCGCAAGTGCCGCGGGCTCCGCAGCCGGTGCGGCCGGTTCCGGCGGACGCGGCCCCAAGCGCCTGGTAGCCGTAACGGCCTGCCCCACCGGCATCGCGCACACCTACATGGCGGCCGATTCCCTCGTGGCAGCCGCCCGGGAAGTGGGCGTGGACCTGCAGGTGGAGACCCAAGGCTCATCGGGCGCCAAGGCATTGGACCCCGCCGTCATCGCCGCCGCGGACGCCGTCATCTTCGCGGTGGACGTGGATGTGCGCGGCAAGGAGCGTTTTGCCGGCAAGCCCGTGATCAACGCCCCCGTGAAGCGCGGCATCGACGAGCCGGACAAGATGGTCCAGGAAGCGCTCGCCGCAGCCGACAACCCCCACGCCCGCCGCGTCCCGCACTTCGGTGCCGAGGAGCAGGCCGAGCACGAGGCTGAGGAGAAGGGCGAACACATCGGGCAGAAGCTCAAGAAGGCCCTGCTCACCGGTGTCAGCTACATGATTCCGTTCGTGGCAGGTGGCGGCCTCCTGATCGCCCTCGGCTTCCTCATGGGCGGCTACCTGATCACCAAGTACGCGGACAACATCGTGGTCCAGAACAGCCTGTTCAACCTGCCCACCGAGTTCCCTGACAACGCGTGGGGTCCGCTGGGCGCCTACCTGGGTGCGGTGCTGTTCAAGATCGGTGCGCTCTCGCTGGGCTTCCTGGTCCCGGCGCTGGCCGGCTACATCGCCTACGCGATCGCCGACCGCCCAGGCATCGCCCCCGGCTTCGTCGCCGGTGCCGTGGCCGGGTTCATGGGAGCCGGCTTCCTCGGCGGCATCGTCGGTGGCCTGCTGGCCGGTTACATCGCCCACGTGGTGGGCCGCCTGCAGGTAGCCCGCTGGCTGCGTGGCCTGATGCCCGTGGTGATCATCCCGCTGCTGGCATCGCTGGTGGCGTCCGGCCTGATGTTCCTGATCCTGGGCGGCCCGATCGTGGCCATCACCAAGGGCCTGAACGGCTGGTTGTCCGGCCTGACCGGCGCCGGTGCCATCGCGCTCGGCGTGATCCTGGGCCTGATGATGTGCTTCGACCTCGGCGGCCCGGTCAACAAGGTTGCCTACTCCTTCGCCGTCGCCGGCCTGGGTGCAGCAACCATCGACAACCAGGCGCCCTGGCAGATCATGGCCGCGGTCATGGCCTCCGGCATGGTTCCACCGCTGGCCATGGCACTGGCCTCCACCGTCCTGAACAAGAAGCTGTTCAGCCTCGCGGAGCAGGAAAACGGCAAGGCTGCCTGGCTGCTGGGGGCGTCCTTCATCTCCGAAGGTGCCATCCCGTTCGCCGCGGCAGACCCCCTGCGCGTCATCCCCGCCAGTATGCTGGGCGGCGCGGTGACCGGAGCCATCTCGATGGCGGCGGGCGTCGGATCCAAGGCACCGCACGGCGGCATCTTCGTCTTCTTCGCCATTGACAACTTCGTGATGTTCGTCGTCTCGATCGTCGTCGGTACGGTAGTTACGGCCCTGTCCGTGATCGCCCTCAAACGCTGGGCAGTCAAGAAGACCGTTGATACGGTTGAACCGGTTCCCGTAACCGTCTAAGCCGGCCCCGACCCACCTATCCTCCCGGCGCTGAACCGTCAGCACGCCGAACGCCTAAGGAGCAACAATGCCAGAACGCACCGCAACCGTCGCCAGCCGAGTGGGCCTGCACGCACGCCCCGCCGCCATCTTCGCTGAGGCGGCAGGCGAGTTCGACCTGGAGATCACCATCGCCCGTGAAGGGGAGCCTGCCGACGAGGCAATGGATGCCGCCAGCATCCTGTCCCTCATGAGCCTGGGGGCCTCGCACGGCGACGTTGTGGTCCTCCGCGCCGAGGGCGCGGGTGCGGACGACGCCCTGGAGCGCCTGGTGCAGATCCTGGAAACGGATCACGACGCCGAGTAGCAGCCTCGCTGCCCGGCAGCACACAGCCGGCGGCCGCCGTCGGGCTTCCCCAAAGAGGGGGCCCGACGGCGGCCGCTTGGCTTTAAGCTCCACCCCACCCAAGTAGGTCGCAGTTGTTGTCGTTTTGGACGCTCAAAACGACAACAATTGCGACCCAGTTGGGAGGCGGGAGTCAGCCGCGTTCGGCGATGGCCTTCACGTCCGCCACCAGCTTGTCCCACATCGCCTGGGAGTGGGCCGCGGCTTCTTCGCTGGGGTTGTTGTCCTGGGCCAGGGTCAGCCGGGTGGTGCCGCCCTGGCCCTCCAGGGTCCATTCGAGCGTGTGGTAGTTTCCGGGCTCGTCCGGCTGGCCGGACAGCGGACTGAAGTGGGTGTGGACCAATTTCCGCCCCGGTTCAACGGCCAGGATCTCGCCCTTGTCCTGGTACGGTTTCCCTTCCCACTCGCCTTCCCAGATAATCGGGCTGCCAACGTTCCAGTCCGTCTGCAGGGCGGCCCCGAACATGAACTCCTTCACCGCCGCGGGGTCGGTGATGACCTCCCACACACGGTCCGGCGGGGCGTCGATGGTGGTGACGGACGTTGCCACGTGATCGGTCATGCTCAATCCTTCCTCGCGGTAAAGACCAGGTATTCCCATTCCATCTGGAACGGGATGTCGCCGTGCGCGTCCCCGTAGGAGTCCGCCAGGTCCGTGAGGGCCTTGTCCAGGGCTTTGACCTTGTCCGGGTCATCGGCCAGTGATTTGTACACGGAGATCATGGGGCCATAATGCGATTTGAAGTACCTGACGAAGTCCGCCGGCTGGTGGAAGCTCCGGACGGCCAGGTTCTGCTTCCGGGTGCGGATACCGGCCGCCCTGTCGCCCAGGAGTTCGCGGAGGTGTTCCTCGCTCCCCCACAGCGTGGCGGGCTGCGCGCCCGGCGGGGGCGGCGGCGCGTACGGACCCAGGGCGGCAAACAGCTGTCCGATGAATCCTTCCGGGGTCCAGCAGAGCAGCCCGATGGTGCCGCCACGTTTGCAGACCCGGAGCAGTTCGTCGGCGGCAGCCTGGTGGTGGGGTGCGAACATCACTCCGATGCAGCTCATCACGGTGTCGAACTCCTCGTCCCCAAAGGGCAGGGCTTCGGCGTCGGCCTCCTGCCAGTCGAGGGTGACGCCCCGGTTCGCTGCCTCTTTCCGGCCTGCGTCGAAGAGTTCGGGGGTGAGGTCGCTGGCCACTACCTTGGCGCCCATCATGGCGGCGGGGATGGCTGCGTTGCCGGTCCCGGCCGCAACATCGAGGACCCGCTGCCGCGGGTTGATGCCGCACGCCTCCACCAGGACGGCACCCAGCTCCAGGAGCATTTCGTCCGCGAGCGCCGGGTAGTCTCCCGACGCCCACATGGCCCGGTGTTTTGCCTTGAGTTGCCGGTCCGCCTCCGCTGCTGCCTGGTCGTTCATGTCCGCGCCCCTTTACGTGTCGGTTCCCACGGATCCGTTCCGAATGGGTGACAGCGCGCTGTTGCCACAGCGGAGGCTGCGATGCGACTCATTGTGGACGCCATGGCAGCCCCTGTAAAGGCGCAGCAACTGTTCCGGGCGGGCAGGCTCAGGCAGGCTTGCGGGTCCTCGTGCTGGTCTTCGCGGCCGGTTTGCCCTCAGCTGTGCCGGTGGATTTGGTGACGGTGGATTTGGTGCCCGAGGTCTTGGCGGCGGTTGTGGCCGCCGGCTTCGCGGCAGCCTTGGTGGCAGTGGCCTTGCCGGCCTGCCTTGCGGTGGCGGACTTTGCGTCGTCGGTACCCGTCTTGGCGGCGGCTGTCCTGGTGCCGGACGCCTTGGTGCCGGCGGCCTTGCGTGCGGGCTTGGCAGGTTCTTCGTCCCCCGCGTCCGCGCCGCCGTCGGAATCCCCGCCCGCGGCGGCACCGCCGCCGCGCTTCCGGTCCAGGCTCCGCTTCAGGGCTTCCATCAGGTCGATGACCTCGCCCTTGCCGCCCTCTCCGGGCTCGATGCCGAAAGTCTCCTCCGTATCCAGCGATTCGCCTTGTTCGAGTTTTGCCTCGATGAGCTGGCGGAGCTGCACCTGGTACTCGTCGGTGAAGGACGTGGGGTCGAAATCAGCAGCCATGGACTCCACCAGGGCCGCGGACATGTCCCGTTCCTGCGCCGAGATCCTGATGTCTGCTTCCAGGGACGGGAAGCTGGCCTCCCGCACCTCGTCCGGCCAGAGGAGCGACTGCAGCACCAGCACGTCGTCCTTGATCCGCAGGGCCCCCAGCCGGGTCTTCTCCCGCAGCGCGAACTGGACCACCGCCACCCGGTCCGTGTCCTCCAGGGCCCGGCGCAGCAGCACGTAGGCCTTGGGCGACTTGGAATCCGGTTCCAGGTAGTAGCTCTTCTCGAACATCATGGGTTCAAGCTGCTCGGACGGCACGAACTGCACCACTTCGATCTCGTGGCTGTTCTCGGCCGGAATGGACTTGAGCTCTTCCTTGGACAGCACCACGGTCCGGCCGTCCTCCTCGAACGCCTTCTCAATGTCCGAGTAGTCCACCACCTCCCCGCAGACCTCGCACCGGCGCTGGTAGCGGATCCTTCCGCCGTCGGCGTTGTGGACCTGGTGCAGACTGATGTCATGATCCTCAGTGGCGCTGTAGACCTTCACGGGCACGTTGACCAGCCCGAACGCGATGGCACCCTTCCAGATGGCTCTCATCCATACAGTCAACATCAGAGCGGGCCGGAGGTGAAGACCCGTGGCCGGCGGTAGGGAGCGTGTCCGGGTGGCGGGACGCGAATTGTCGCTCACCAACCTGGACAAGATCATCTATCCGGAGACCGGCACCACCAAGGCCGACGTGCTGGCCTACTATGCCGCGGTGGCCCACGTCCTGATCCCCGCCGCCGCCAACCGCCCGGCCACCCGCAAGCGGTGGGTGAACGGGGTGGGCACGGCGGACAAGCCCGGTGAGGTGTTCTTCCAAAAGGACCTGGAAGACTCGGCCCCCGGCTGGCTGCCGCGGGCCGCGATCACCCACAAGGACCGGACCATCCACTACCCCCTGGTCAATGACGCCGCCACGCTGGCCTGGTTCGGGCAGATCAACTCACTCGAAATCCACGTGCCGCAGTGGCGGGTGGACGCGCACGGCAACCAGCTGAACCCGGACCGGCTGGTATTGGACCTGGACCCGGGCGAGGGGGCGGGCCTGCCGGAATGCCGTGAGGTGGCACTCCTGGCGCGGTCCATCCTGGAGGACGTGGGCCTGGACCCCGTGCCGGTCACCAGCGGCAGCAAGGGGATCCACCTCTACGCCGCCCTCGACGGTTCGCAGACGTCGGACCAGATCTCCGCTTTCGCCCGCGAACTGGCACGGGCGCTCGAAGCCGACCACCCCGACCTCGCCGTCAGCGACATGAAGAAGACACTCCGCAGGGGCAAGGTGCTGGTGGACTGGAGCCAGAACAACGCGGCAAAAACCACGGTGGTCCCCTACTCGCTGCGCGGCCGGCCCACGCCCATGGTGGCCGCGCCGCGCACGTGGCGGGAAATCGGGTCTCCACGGCTGAAGCACCTGGACTACCAGGAAGTGCTGCGCCGGGTGCGGGACGGCAAGGACCCGTTCGCCGTCGTCGTCAATGCTGCGGCCCGCGGGGAGCAGCTGGAGGACGGGCACGACGGCGACCCCCGCCTGGGCGCGTACCGCTCCATGCGGGATCCCCAGGCAACGCCGGAGCCTTTCGCCGGCATCCCGACGGGCGGGACCGCGTTCGTCATCCAGGAACACCACGCCAGCCGGCTGCACTGGGACCTGCGCCTGGAGCACGAGGGCGTCATGACGTCCTGGGCGTTGCCCAAAGGGGTCCCCGAATCCGGCGGCAAGAACCATCTGGCTGTCCAGACCGAGGACCATCCCATGGACTACCTCACCTTCCACGGGACCATCCCCAAGGGGCAGTACGGGGCCGGTGAAATGACCATCTGGGACACCGGCACCTACGAGCTGCACAAATGGATCAATGGCAAGGAAGTCATCGTCACCCTGACCGGGTCGGAGGGCGGCGGCCTGGGCGGCCCCACGAAACTCGCCCTCATCCACACCGGCCGGGGCCAGGGCAAGGACGCGGAAAAACAGTGGCTCATCCACCTGATGGAGCCGGAACATGCGGGCGGACCATCGCCGCACGCGGCGCAGGCAGCAGCAGAGCCTTCGCCGGAACGGGGCGAAGAAGCCGGCGCGGGTGACACGGCGACTGCGCCGGACACGCCTGCCCGGACCGCTGCCACCGCGACGTACACGCCTGCAGACCCCGAGGCGCACCGGCCGATGATGGCGACGGCGGGCACCGAGGCCGACCTGCGCGGCAGCACGTGGCAGTACGAACTCAAATGGGATGGGGTCCGGGCCATTCTGGTGGCAGACAGGGAGAAGATTCGGATCCTGAGCCGCAACGGCAACGACGTCACCAGGACCTACCCTGAGCTCACGGACCGTGCCTGCTGGCCGGAGCAGCCGTTCGTGGCCGATGGCGAGATCATCGCCGTCGGCGCTGGCGGCAGGCCCGACTTTGGGCTCCTGCAGGGCCGGATGAAACTCACCCGGGCCGCCGACGTCGCCAAAGCCCGCACCGCCATCCCGGTGCAACTGATGCTGTTCGACCTCCTCTTCGACGACGGGGAGGACCTGCGGCGCCTGCCGCTCGGCCGGCGGCGCCGCAAGCTGGAAGAGTTCTTCAGGCCGTCGGACTGCCCGGCGGACCTGTCCATGGTGCTGGACGAACCGGTGGGGCTCCTCCTCGACAGCGCCAAGGAGCTGGGCCTCGAGGGGGTGATGGCCAAACGGATGGACAGCCGGTACGTCAGCGGCCAACGGACCCGGACCTGGATCAAACTCAAGCTTGAGCAAACCCAGGAAGTGGTGGTGGGCGGCTGGCGGCCCGGAAAAGGCGGCCGCCAGGAGACGGTGGGCTCACTGCTGGTGGGGATACCGGATGGAGACAAACTGCAGTACGTGGGCCGGGTGGGCAGCGGTTTCAGTACGCGCGAACTCACGGAACTGCGGCAAACCGTGGAACGGCTGGGCCGGAAGACGTCGCCGTTCCACGACGTCCCCCGGCCCGACGCAGCGGACGCCCACTGGGTGGCCCCGGAACTCGTTGGCGAGGTGACCTACAGCGAGTGGACCGGACCGGGAAGGCTGCGGCACCCGCGGTGGCGGGGCTGGCGCGTGGACAAAGACCCGGCGGAGGTGGCCCGGGAATGATGCCCCGGTTTGCGACATCCAACGCCGTCGACGACGCACAAACCACCTGGCCCCCCGACAGTTCCGGGGCGCCAGGTAATCTGCGTGTCGATTGGTGCAGTGGCCGTCGCCAGGCCGCTACGAGGAGTGCGGCATCTGCGGCCGGCCGGTCCGGTGGACTGCCGTGACGGCGGCCTCGTGGCCCACGCGGCCGTGGCCGGCCGCCCGGTCCTTCGGATGCCGGCGTTTGCCGCCGCCGTCCGGCCAGGCATTCTGCGAGGCCAGGGGGACGGCCCCGGTTGCTGCCGGCCCCGGCGTGACCGGTGCATCCATTGCCGCAGCAAGGTGGTCCGCCACCTCCGGCCTGATGTGGAACTCGTTGGACTCTTCAGCCATGTGTTTCTTCCCTTCTTTCCGTCGTTCTTCGTTGAAACGCGGCGCCGGCTGGGCGCCCGGGCGTGCGCGGGCTATCAGCCGAAAAGAAGTGTGTTCATCGCTCTACCATAGGCACCCCGGAGGCTCCTGTGAACCCCTCCGAAGGCCGTGACCGGGCTCACTTCCACGCCCGCGATCACCCAAAAAAACGGCTTGAAACGTTTCCCGACGGAAAATTTTTGGTAACGGCGCCGTTGATCAGCCTGCTTCCCAGTAGTAGCGCGGGAATCCGTGGCGAAAAAAGGTATCGAATGCGGTGCTGCAGGGGTAGAAAAGGGAGCATGCTACGCCATTGAACCGAGCAAACGCCACAGATATCCCGTAAAATTGAAGGCCTGCCCGGAGCGGGGCAGCTACAAGTCGCAAGCAAATGACCTCCACAGGAGTTGCCCAAATGCCCACAGACCGAAGCAGTAACCACTCTCCAGCAGGCGCCACAAGCGCCCGCGGAACCGACCCGGCAGCCCCCGCGGCTGCCAAGAAGCCCAGGCTGCTGCCACGCCGCCGGCTCAAGGAATCCGACGTCAACGTGGTTGACCAGCCCATGCTTAAAAAAGCACTCGGCGGCACCATCGTTGGAAACACGATGGAATGGTACGACGTCGGCGTTTTCGGCTACCTCATCACCACCATGGGGCCGGTGTTCCTGCCGGAATCCGATCCCACGACGCAAAACCTCTTCCTGCTGGGCACGTTCGCGGCGACCTTCATCGCCCGGCCCCTCGGTGGCGTCATCTTCGGCTGGCTCGGCGACAAGGTGGGCCGGCAAAAGATCCTGGCCACCACGCTGATGATCATGGCGGCCAGCACGTTCGCCGTCGGCCTCCTGCCCGGATACGCCCAGATCGGACTGTGGGCGGCAGCACTGCTGGTGCTCCTCAAGGTCATCCAAGGTTTCTCCACCGGCGGTGAATACGCCGGCGCCACCACGTTCGTCAGCGAGTATGCCGCCGACAAACGCCGAGGCTTCTTTGCCAGCTTCCTGGACCTGGGCAGCTACATGGGCTTCGCTATCGGCGCGGCCTTGGTCTCGGTCCTGCAGTTGACCCTGGGCCAGGCCACCATGGAGGACTGGGGCTGGCGCATCCCGTTCCTGATCGCAGGCCCGCTGGGCCTGATCGCCGTGTACTTCCGGAGCAAGATCGAGGAGTCGCCGCAGTTCCAGGCAACCCTGGACGCCCAGGAGGAAAACGCCAAGAACGCCTCCGAGGGCACTGCCACAGCAAAGGGACCTGTCGGCATCGTCAAGGCCTACTGGCGTCCGATCATTGTGGCCATGGTTGTGGTTGCCGCCGCCAATACGGCTGGTTACGCCCTGACCTCCTACATGCCCACCTACCTGACCGACGCGAAGGGTTACGACGAGCTCCACGGCACGCTGTTGACCATCCCCGTGCTGGTAGTCATGAGCCTGTGCATCCCGCTGACCGGCAAGCTGTCCGACCGGATCGGCCGCCGCCCTGTGCTGTGGATCGGTGCCGTGAGCACCATCGTCCTGGCCGTCCCGGCGTTCCTGCTGATCGGTATCGGTGCCGTTTGGTCCACCCTGGCCGGCCTGGCCCTGGTTGCCTTCCCCGTCACCTTCTACGTGGCCAACCTCGCCTCGGCCCTGCCGGCCCAGTTCCCCACGTCCAGCCGCTACGGAGCCATGGGCATCGCCTACAACTTTGCGGTGGCGATCTTCGGCGGAACCACCCCCTTCATCGTGGAGCTGCTGATCAAATCGACCGGCAACGACATGATGCCGGCGTACTACCTGATGGCAACCTCCTTGGTTGGCGCCGTGGCCATCTACTTCCTGAAGGAATCCGCCAACCGCCCCCTCCCGGGATCAATGCCCAGCGTTGACACCCAGGCGGAGGCCAGGGAGCTGGTGGAGACCCAGGACCAGAACCCGCTGATCAACCTGGACGAACTGCCGTTCGACACCCAGGACGGCACGGATCCGCACGCACACCGCGGTGTTCCGGCAGGAGCGTAAGCTTCCGCCTGCCGCCCGGGCATTCTTGTAGCCCACGCTCACAGGCCCGCTCCTGTGCTTCCTGCGGGAAGTACGGGAGCGGGCCTTCGCGTGTCCGCCGGATGTCCCGGTGTGCCAGGAACCCCTGCCGGCAACATATGACTCTGCGTGATGGCTGGTGATACGTTCCCAAGGGCCCTATCAGGCGCCGGCACGGCACAAACACAGAATGGATTCGGGATATGAAGCGCGTAGTGGACCAGGTACGCGCGCTGCACCGGCTGGAACCGGCCACCAACGACCATCTGGCGGCGCTCCGGGTGGCCCTAAGCGTCGCCGCCCCCTCCCTGATCCTGTTGGCGTTGGGCCGGACTGACCTGATCATCTATGCCGTGTTCGGGGCCCTTACCGGGATGTACGGCCGCTCGGAGCCCCACCAGCTGCGCCTCCGGCACCAGGGCCAGGCCGCCCTGGTGCTGCTCAGCGGAGTGGCCGTGGGGATCACGCTGTCCATCAACCACCTCCATTCCTGGTGGCTGGTGGCCGTGGAAGCCGCCCTTGCCGGAGTGGGCTCCGTCTACTCGGACCGGGTGGGGCTGAAACCCAACGGACCGTTCTTCGGCATCCTGGCCCTCGGAGCCTGCGCGTCCGTTCCTGTCGCGGTCCCCTGGCATGTAGCGATGCTCATCGCCGGCGGGTCGGCCGTGTTCTCCATTGCGGTGGGCTTCAGCGGCTGGATTCGGCGCCGGTCCTGGGAACCCGGCGCCACCAGGTCCGTCTCCTCCCCCACCCCGGCGGGCCGGCGTGAGCTGCTGGTCCACGCCGCACGGTATGTGCTGGCCGTGGGCTCCGCGGGAACAGTGGGCGTCCTCAGCGGCAGCGGCCACCCGCACTGGGCCATGGCCGCCGCGGCAGTACCGCTCGCCGGGGCGGACCTTCCCAGCCGCGTCCGGCGCGGCATCCACCGCATCGTGGGAACGTTCCTGGGCCTGGCCGTGACCGCCGTCGTCCTCCTTCCGGCGCCCTGGACGCTGGCCGGGCTGTACCCCGCGTTCCAGGAGCCCGGGCGCCATGCCCAGGTGCTGGCCCTCCTGGTGATCCTGTTCCAGTTCGCCACCGAGCTGTTCATGACCAGGCACTACGGCTTGGCGATGGTCTGGTTTACCCCGGTGATCCTGCTCATGACCCAACTGGCTTCCCCGGCGGAACCCGGGGTCCTGATCCTGGAGCGGGCCGTGGAAACGCTGGTGGGCGCGTTGCTGGGGATCCTGGTGGTGGTGGCCGTCCGCCGCTCCGGGCCAAGGACCGACACCACCCTCACAGGGCCGGCGCCGCTACCGCGTGCTGCGCTCCGGCTTGGGTTTGCGCGCAGGTCCCGCCATTAGCCGCGCCGGCGCCAGCTTGGCCACGGCGGCCACCACCTTGTAGCGCTTGGAGGGTACGGACACGGCCTTGCCGCGCTCATTGTCCGCCAGCCCTTCCCGCACCACCCGTTCCGCGTGCAGCCACGTCCAGGACGGGACCACGGACTTGTCCATGCCCATCCGGTCGTGGAACTCGGTGTGCGTGAAGCCCGGGCACACAGCGGTGACCTTGATCCCGCGCGAGCGGTACGCCAGGTTGGCCCACCGGCTGAAACTGACCATCCACGCCTTGGCCGCGGAATAGGTGCCGCGGGGTAGGAAAGCGGCCACGCTGGCCACATTGATGATCCTGCCTTCCCCGCGTTGGAGCATTCCGCCGAGTGCCGCGTGGGTGAGCACCATGGCCGTTTCCACGTGGAGCTTCAGGTGGTCTTTCTCCGCCCCGATCAGGTTGTCCTCGAAGTTGTGCAGCAGCCCGATCCCGGCGTTGTTCACCAGGATTCCCACCGGGCGGGCAGCGTCCTGGAGGCGTTCGACGACGGCGGCGACATCGGCGTCCACCGTGAGGTCAGCGGGCAGCACCTCAGCCGTGATCCCGTAGCGTCGGTGCAGATCCGCCGCCGTTTCCTCCAGGCGGGAGGCGTTGCGGGCCACCAGGACCAGGGGGTGCCCCTGGGCCGCGAGCTGCCTGGCGAATTCGTATCCGAGCCCGGCGCTGGCTCCGGTGACAAGTGCGATTGTTGGCGTCATGCTGCCAGCCTAACCAGCCGCCGGCGCTGCACCCCCTGCGAACCGGGCCAGCGGGTTGGCCAGCCGCCCGGCCATCTGCAGGCCACCGGACGGATCGGAGAGGTCCAGCATGTGCTGGTTGTTGCGCAGCTGCAGCCGGTTGAGGCAGGACAGTGGAAAGTCCGGGGCGAACAGGTTGTGCCGGGCGAACTGGCCGGCGAGCTCTGGATGTTCCGCCTGGTATTCCTGGATGGCTGCGGCTGCGGTGCGCCAGAATTCCTCCTGCGGCAGGGTGCCGTCGCCGTCCAGCAGGGCCGCGAGGAAGCGGAAAATGCAGTCGAAGACATCGGTGAAAATCGCCAGCACCTTTTCCCCGTCCGGAATCGCGGCCTTTATCCTCGAGGCCTCCGCGGGCACTTCCAGCCGGTCCCCCATCACGACGATTTCCTCGGCAATGTCCTTCATGACGGCCCGGACGGGCACGCCGTTTTCGAGGACCAGGATGACGTTTTCGCCATGCGGCATGAACGCCAGCTCATAACGGCAGAGGCAGTGCACCAGGGGAACAAGGTAGGCCTCGAAGTACCGCCGGAGCCACGTGGCGGGGGCCAGTCCGGAACGTTCGATCAGGGCGGTGGCCATCGGCCTTCCTGCCGTATCCACATGCAGGAGCGATGCCATGGTGGCCAGCTGCTGGCCGTCGCTCAGCAGCGGCAGCGGGCTTTCCCGCCAGAGGGCGGACAGCATCTTCCGGTACGGGGAGCCCTCCGCGGAACCGGCCTCGTAATGCGGGTTGTGATAGCCGACGGCGGCCACCTCGCCGATCATGGTGAAACCGCGCCGCTGCAGCGCCTGGTCTGAGCCAATCAGGTCCCGCAACCAGTCGTTGATGGCGGGCGTCGCCTTCATGTACTGCGGGGAGAGTCCGCGCATGAAGCCCATGTTCAGCACGGACAGGGCCGTCTTGACGTAGTGCTTGGCCGGGGCATCGGTGTTGAAGAACGTCCGGATCGACTGCTGCGCCTGGTAGTGATCGGTTCCGGTACCCAGCCGGACGATGCGCTGCCGGGCGATCTCCGCCGCGAACGTGCCCGTGAGCTTGTTTTCCCACTGCCAGGGGTGCACCGGCATGAGGAAGTACTGCTCCGGCTGCAGTCCCTGCTCCGTCAGCACGGCGTGGAAAGTGCCCAGCAGCGGCCCCAGTTCGGCGCCGAGGTGTGTCCGGTAGTCCAGCCCGGCAGCGGTGGTGAAGACCGCGCAGCTGCGGTGCACGGCGACCCATTCCAAGTGCACGGGGGCACCGGTTTCAGGGGCGAAGGCGTGGTAATCTCCGATGCCGAAACCCAGCCGGCCGTTGTTGGCCACGAAGCAGGGGTGGCCCTCGGACATGCTGCGTTCGATGGCCTGGAAATCGGCGGCAGCGTCCGCGCCGCGGGTTATTCCGGCCGCCAGCTCCGCCGAATCCGGCCGGCAGGCCGCCAGTTTGTACGCGTGCCCGGCCAGCGTGCTGCTGATTTCTTCCAAGTAGACCGGAAGCATGGAGGTGGTGATGCCCAGGGTCCCGTGGAAGGCCGTGATGAACTCCATGGCGTCCAGGGGCCCTTCAGCGCCCCCGTGGAGATGCCGTATTGAACCGGCATCGATTGACCAATGGTCCAAATCCAGGATCCGCGCGTCGAAGCGGTACTCGTGGGATCCGTCGTCGCTGAGCACCCGATAGCTGGCGGCGTGTTCCATCTCCTTGAGGCGTTCCGGGACAAGGATCCGTTCGTGCGAGAACTCGGCGAGCGCCTTGCGGAGCAGGTGCCGGTTGGCCGCCTCCCAGCGGCGCGGGCTGAGGTGCGAAATGGCGGACGGCGAGGCAGTGGCGGGGGCGGACGGGGCCGCGGCAGGGTACAGGTGCGTGGTCACAGTGGCGCTCCATTGCTGTCGGAGTAGCGGGCAGGCGGGTTGGGGGCGGTGAAGGGGTTCAAAGCCCGGGCAGCCAGGTAGTCCTCCCGGCTGCAAAAGCTCAGGAGCGCGTCCTTGTCCGGGAGGGCCACCACCCCCCTTGGGCGGAAGCCGAGCCGTTCATTGAGGGCGTGGACCCGGGTATTCCGGACGTCCGGTTCCACCACGATCCGGTCCACCCCGGGCTTGGCGAACAGCCGGGCCAGCACGGCATCCATGACGGCAGTGGTGAAGCCGGCCACAGGTGCGTTCGACGGCGGGGCCACCAGCAGGTGCATGCCGGCGTCGCCGGGCCGGACCGGGTAGGCCGTGGCCAGCGGTGAGGACGCCGGCAGGTATTCCTCAACGAGGAAGGCCGGGACGCCGCCGTCGAGCCCCAGCAGGGCGTGGTGGTGTCCGCTCGCTTGGATGGCGGCGTACTCCTTTTCGATATCGTCAACGCCGGCGGCCAGCATTCCCCAGAAGGCGGCGTAGGGCCGTGTGACCCAGCTGTGCAGGAGCGGGGCGTCGGCCGCGGGGTCGACGCAGCGGAACGTAAACCTCACGCCGGCACCTCCGCAGTGATGTCCGCGGGCGCGCCGAACTGCTGGAACGCGATGCTGCGTTCCACGGGGTAGACCTCCCGGCCGGTGATCTCGCGGAGGATGCACGAGTTGCGGTAGGCACCCATGCCCAGGTCCGGGGCAGCGAACCCGTGGGTGTGCAGTTCGGCGTTCTGGACGAAGATCTCCCCCGGTTCCACGCCGGTGCTGTAGTTGCGGTCCACGGCGAAGCGGCCCGCGCTGTCCCGGGCGATCCGGTCCCGGATTCCCGTGAGGAACTCCGGTTCCCGGTAGCTGTAGCCGGTGGCGAAAACCACTGCCTCGCTGTCCAGGGTGTAGGCGGTGACCTGCTCGTCGTGGTGCAGGTGCAGGGTGTGGGTTCCGGCATCGGCGTCCCATGCGGCGGCTGTGAGCGTGGAATGGGTCAGCAGCCGCGTGTCCACCATCCCTGCGAGGCTCCGGGTGTAGAGGAGGTCGTAGATCGCGTCGATCAGGTCCGCGTTGATGCCCTTGTACAGGTTCTTCTGCGCCTTGTTGAGGTGGTCGCGGCGGTGCGGCGGGAGGCCGTGGAAGTAGTCAACGTACTCGGGCGAGGTCATCTCGAGGGTCAGTTTGGTGTACTCAAGGGGAAAGAACCGGCCGGAACGGGTCACCCAGTCCAGTCGGTAACCGTGGGCGTCCGCGTCAGTGAGGAGGTCATAGTAGATCTCCGCCGCACTCTGCCCGCTGCCGACGATGGTGATGCTGCGCCGTTGCTGCAGTATCGCCTTCTGTGCCAGGTAGTCGGCGTTGTGGCAGGCCACGCCCCCGCGGGCTGCGGCGGCCGCGGCCATGATGCCTTTGCCGGCTTCCGGTACGTAAGGGCTGCTGCCGGTGCCCAGCACCAGCCGACGGGCGGAAAGTACCTCCGTGCCGCCGGGGCCGGAGACGGTCAGCCGGTACACGCCGTCGTCGTACGCCGCATCCAGCACGGTTGTGCCAAAACGTACCGAAGGCAACTGCCCGGCCACCCACTGGCAGTACTGGTTGTATTCGGCGCGCAGCGGGTAGAAGTCCTCGCGGATGTAGAACCGGTACAGCCGGCCGGTCTGCTTGAGGAAGTTCAGGAACGAGTAGGGCGACGTGGGGTCCGCCATGGTCACCAGGTCCGCCATGAAGGGAACCTGCAGGTGGGCCGGCTCCAGCATCATTCCGGGGTGCCAGTCGAAGGATTCGCGCTGCTCCAGGAAGACGCCGGCGAGGCCTTCCACGGGCTCAGCCAGGGCGGCGAGGCCAAGGTTGAAGGGCCCGACGCCGATGGCGGCGAAGTCGAGGATGGCGCCGTTCGCGGGGGTGCTCATGCGGCGGCCCCGTCCTGCAGGAGGCGCGCGCCGGTGCGGCGCAGGAGGGTGATGATTCCGGCGATGCCCTCAAGGGTGGCCTCGGCATTGAGGAGGGTGAATTTCAGGTAGTGCCGGCCGCCCACCGTGGTCCCGGCAACCACTGCCTCGCCGGACGCGAAGACCGCGGCGCGCACGGCGGGATTGAGCACATCGGCGGCGTCCTCACTGAGCCGCCCTCCCCCATCCAGCCGCGGACGGTAGCGGAACACGAGGGTACTGAGCTGAGGCGTTGCCGCGAGCTCGAAATCGTCATCCGCGTCCAGGAGCAAGCCCACTCGTCCCGCGAGGTCGATCGCTTCGTCGAACAGCGCGCCGATGGCGTCCGCCCCCATGACGCGCAGGGTCAGCCACAGTTTCAGGGCGTCGAAGCGGCGGGTGGTCTGGAGGCTCTTGTCCACCTGGTTTGGAATGTCCGCGAGGGCGGCGCTTTCCGGGTTCAGGTAGTCGGCGTAGTAGGTGACGTGCCGCAGCATGGCCCTGTCGCGGACCAGCAGCGCGCTGGAGCTGACGGGCTGGAAGAAGGTCTTGTGGAAATCCACGGTGACCGAGTCGGCGAACCGGGTCCCGTCCAGGAGGTGCCGGTACCGGCCGGAGACCATGAGGCCGCCGCCGTAGGCGGCATCAACGTGGAGCCAGGCGCCGGAGGCGCGGGCAACGGCAGCGAGGTCTGCGAGGGGGTCCACCGCGCCAAAGTCGGTGGTCCCGGCGGTGGCCACCACCGCCATCGGGACCAGGCCGGTCCGGCGCGCGTCGGCCAAGGCATCGGCGAGGGCGTCGGGGTCCATCCGGCGGTCCGGGGTGCAGGGGACGCTGATGACGGCGTCGAAGCCGAGGCCCAGCATCGCGGCCGACTTTTGGATGCTGAAGTGGCTGTCCACGGACGTGAAGATCCGGAGCGAATCCAGCAGCGCCGGCAGGCGGAGGCTACGGCGGGCCGGGTCTTGGCGGAGGGCCGCCACGGCGTGGTTGCGGGCGATGAGCAGCGACTGCAGGTTGGACTGGCTGCCGCCGGAGGTGAAGACGCCGTCCGCGGAGGCGCCCAGGTGCAGCCGTTGCGCGGCCCAGTCGATGAGGCGGCGCTCGATCATGGTGGCCCCGGCGCTCTGGTCCCAGGTGTCCAGCGAGGAGTTGACCGCGGAAAGGACGGCCTCGCCCACCAGTGCCGGGATCACCACCGGACAGTTGAGGTGTGCCGCGTATTTGGGGTCATGGAAGTAGACGGCGTCGCGCAGGTAGACCTCCTCAAGCTCCGCCAGTGCCGCAGCGGTGTCCCTCAGCGGGGCGTCCAGGTCAACCGCTCCCACGCGGGCTTCCAGTGCTGACGGTTCGACGCCGGTGAAGGGCCGGGTGGTCCGCTCCAGCTTGGTGGCCACGGCAGTGACGCCCTGCAGGACCTGCGCCACGTACCGGGCTGAGTTCCTGGCATTGAAGAGGTGGTTGCTGGCCCCGAATGCCAGTTCCAGCCGCGAGGCGAAGTCCTGGCCGGCGGAAGTGGCTGGCGGGTTTTGTGGGGAACCGGTGGCGGGAAGCGGCGCTTCCACGTGCGGAGCAGGGTGGGGCATCAGCGGCATGGGTTTCCTTTGCTGGGCATTGCCGGAGCGGCAGTGGTCGGACCGGGCAAGCCTGGAACCGAACACTCCCGCCTGCCCTCTTGTAAGGCAAGCCTTACTTAGGTCACCCTTTTAATCAAACTTTTGTGATGTATTTCGTCTTTGACCCAAAAAGACGCGATTCCGATGCGTCGGCATACGCCCGCCGCCAGGCTTGGGGCCAGGCGGGCACTGGGGATCGCCGGCGGCTGAGGGGGAAGCATGGATTGGCAGCAGGCGGCAGTGGCAGCGCCGGCGCGATTAGGCCCAGGAGCTCGAGTCCGCACTCCGGCTCGGGGACCGGGCCTGCCGGCCGCCCTGACTTGTGCATCAATTAGTAAGCATGCTTTTCTTATGGGGTAGATGAACCTCCGCAAGCAGTTCGCGGCGGGACCGCCGCCACGGCGGTTCCGTGAAAGAAGCCCAAGGAAGAACATAATGACCACCGCAATGGATGAGCAGCTGATGGCGTTTGGGGAGCGCCGCGAACCGGCTGAGCAGTTTCTGGCCACCACGGTACCTGTCGACGCAGGCCTGCTGGTGACCCTCAATTCGCGTATGCACTGCCGCACGCCGATGCAACTTGTCGACCATGGGGAACTGCCGGTCCGGCAGCCCGTCTACGTTGACGGAACCTCTGTGGTGGCCCTGCGGCCGGACACGACCGAAACCATCACCACCTACCGTTGCGCCTGCGGCTTCACCATTGACGACCCCGGGGCCGCCCTGGCGGTCAGCGATACGGCCCTGGCCAGCTGACTTCCCGCCCGCGCAGGCGCCGGGCCCGCCGGCTCCCGATCGCGGTCAGCGCTCTGGCCAGTCCACGAACTGCTCGTAGCCCTCGTGCTTGCGGAGGTAGCTGGACATGAACGGGCAGTGCGGAATGATGCGTTTTCCGGTGGCCACCACGTCATCCAGGGCAAAATGGGCCAGCACCTTGCCAAGGCCCTGCCCGTCGAAGTCCTGGCCCGTCTCGGTGTGGGTGAAATCGATATGTCCCGGCAGGTCGTGGAAGAAGGCCTGAACGGCGAGCCTGCCGTCCACCAGGAGTTCATACCGGTGATCCGCGTCGTTGCGCCTCAGGGTGACGTTGGGGGTGAACTTATCCTCTGTGGACATGGTGTTCTCGGTCATGGTTCGACACTGGCACTACTTCACCCCGCTGGCAATGCCCCTTCGGCCGCGCCGCCGGCGGGATTTGACCCGGGCTGCAGGCCCGCCCCGGGCCCTGGTCCCGGCCCGCGGCCGGCGCCGCAGCGGAAACCCGCCCAGCAGGAGGATCGCCGCGGAAAAGCACAGGGTGCCTGCAGCCAGCAACCCCAGTGACAATCCGCTGAGGGCGGCGTCTGCCGCGGGAATAAAGACCACTACGACGGCGGCCGCCGCCAAGGCGGGCCGGCTGCGGTAGGCGTATGGCGCTGTCACCCGGTCCTCAAGGCGGCCGAAGGCGGCAGCGACGGGGAGCAGCAGGAGGATCAGCGCCAGGACCACCACGGGCCGCGACCACCACCATGCGGGGGTGCCCGCGCCGGGCTTGGGGAACGGCACCAGGAGGAGCAGCCCTGACATCGCACCCAGTAACGGCAGGTGCCACAAGTACACCGTCAGGGACCGGCTGCCCGCCACGCCCACGAGGCGGGCAATCCAGCGGACCTCGGCGAGCGCCGCCAGGACCGGCCGCGCAAGCTCCATCACGGCCAGCTGGGAAACGCCCAAAAGGACCAGGGTGAGGTTGGGTGGATTGAGGTTCACCAGCATGTTGCCGGTGTACAGCCCCAGCCCCGTTACCACTCCCAACGCAAGGTTCGCTGCCAACCCGATGGCCAGCAGCCCCGAACGGGACAGCCGGGACGTCCAGCCGTCGGCCGCCAGGAAGCCCAGTTGCTGCACTGCGCACCACACGAACACCAGGTTCGCGTAGGCAAGGTTCGGCAGCGCTGACCGGAAGCAATCCACGGCGACCACCAGGCCGAGAAGCAGGCCCAGCGCCAGCCAGGGGGAACGCGCATGGAGCGCCGCCAGGACCGGAATGTTCAACTGCGCCGCGAGGTAGGCCGCCAGGAACCACAGCGGCATGCCGGCGCCGGTGGCCATGAGCTGGACTACTTGCTGGTCCACCCCGAGGGCACGGGCCAACGACAGTCCCAGGACCATCGCCGCCAGCAGGGCGGTGGCGGGGCGGACCAGGCGAAGGAGCCGTGCACGGATGAACTGGGCCGCCGTGCCGCCCCGCGCCTTCAGGCGGCGCCAGGACTGCAGGCCGGTCACGCCCCCCGTAACGAAGAACAGTGGCATCACCATGAAGATCCAGATGACGGGGACAAACCAGTCCTGGTCGCCAAGGGTGTTCTCCGTTGTCACGGTCCCGTCCGGGTGCAGGACCGGGCTGACCATCATGGAATGCCCCACCACCACCAATGCCAGGCAGACGAAGCGGACAAGGTCGATCGCCGGATCACGGGCTGCCGTGTCCGCCTGGCCTTCACTCCCCTGCCCGCGCCGCACCGCGAGGCCTTACTGGGTCCCGACCCTGTTCACAGCACCATTCTGCGCCTGTTGCCGGAGGTGTAGAAGGGGCACGCGCGCCGGCGGCCGGCCGGGCGGGACGGTACAGCTAGAGCACTGCCACCAGGCCCAGGACGACGGCGAGCAGCGGCGTTGCGCCCTGGGTGGCGGCCGCGCGGAGGTACTTGCGGCCGCTGAGGGCCAGGACCACCGCCGCCAGGAGCATGGAGCCGCAGCTGGAAAATACCAGGGTCCAACCGGCAACGTGCTGCGCCGGCCCGGCCCCGAACACCACCAGGCCGATTCCGATCAGGGCGCCAACCGCCAGGAAGAGGTTGTAGAACCCCTGGTTGTACGCCAGCGGCCGGGTGATCTCTGCATGGTCCTGGGATCCGATGCTGAAGCGTTTCCAGGTGGCGGGCCTGGTCCAGGTCACGGATTCCATGGTGAAGATGAAAACGTGCAGCGCCGCAGCGAGGAAGGCAAAAAAGAGGGAGGCCAGGATCATGGCTTGATCCTAGCCTCCCCCGGGGTGGAGTCTTTCCTAGCGCGCCAGCGTGGCCAGCGTTGCGGTGGCGAATTCCTTGGCGGAGTGGTTCCACCGGGCCAGCAGGCCCTGCAGGTTTTCGCCGTCCGCGCGGTGGGCGGGCAGCTGGTCCTGCAGGGTGGCCAGCACGCCGGTCCGCAGTTCGGTGTTGAAGTTGACCTTGCCAACGTTCATGGCCGCGGCTTTCACCAGTTCCCCGGCCGGGATGCCGGACGCGCCGTGCAGCACCAGCGGAATGTGGACCCGGGCCGCAATGTCCTGGAGCACGTCCCAACGCAGCCGGGGCTCGCCCTTGTACTTGCCGTGGACGTTGCCCACGGCCACGGCGAGCAGTTCCGCGCCGGTGCGGGACACGAAGTCCTCCACCTGCGCCGAGTCGGTCAGGCCCGCAACGTCGGCGCCGGACTGGTCGGCGCCGAAGGCGCGGTCCTCGTCGCCGGCCAGGCCGCCAAGTTCCGCTTCAAGCACCACGTCGGAGCCCAGCAGGGCTCGGGCCGCCTTGACCAGGGCAATGTTGTCCTCGTAGGCCAGGGACGAACCGTCGGCGAGGACGGAATCCGCCCCTGCCGCGACGGCGTCGGCCATCACTTTGAGGTCGCTGGCGTGGTCAAGCTGTACAGCCACCGGCACCGAGGCGGCGTCAGCCAGGGTGCGGAGGGCCGCTATGAGCCTGAGCCCGTTTGCGGTGGCGGCGGTCTTGGGTGCCACCAGCAGGATGGCGCCGCGTCCTGCTTCTTCTGCGGCGCCCACCACGGCCAGCGCGGTGGTGAAGTCGTAGCAGGTGAAGGCAGGGACAGCGGAACCCCGTTGGAGGGCGGAGGTGACCAGGTGGTCCAGGCGGGTACGCATCAGACGCCCAGGCCTCCCACCAGGATCCAGGCCACGAAGGTCAGCAGGAAGCCGGCCACGCCCAGGATGGTGGTCAGGACGGTCCAGGTCTTCAGGCCGTCGGAGACGGTGAGGCCGTAGTAGCGCACCACAACCCAGAAGCCGGCGTCCGTGACGTGGGACAGGCCCAGGGCACCGAACCCGATGGCGATCACGATCACGGCGATCTGGGCCGGGCTGTAACCGCCGCCGCTGACTGCAGCGGACAGCAGGCCGGTGGTGGTCACGATGGCCACGGTGGCCGAGCCCTGCGCGGCGCGCAGGGCCAGCGAGATGATGAAGCCGAGCAGCAGCAGCGGAACGCCGAGGGTGTCCAGGGTCTTGGACAGCGCCGATCCGATGCCGGAGACCTGCAGCACGTTGCCGAACACGCCGCCGGCGGCCACCACCATCAGGATGGAGGCGATGGGGGGCAGGGAACCTTCGAAGATCTCGCCGGTTTCCCGGAAGGACCAGCCGCGGCGGACGGCCAGCAGGAAGAAGGACAGCGCCACGGCCACCAGCAGGGCCAGGAAGGGGTTGCCGATGAAGGCAGCGAGGCCGTACAGCGGATCGGACTTGGGGATCACGAGGGTGCCAACGGTACCCAGCAGGATCTGCACGATCGGGGCGGCGATCAGGAAAATGATCAGGCCCGGGCGGGGAGGTGCAATGGCTGCGGCACCGGGGCCATCGTGGCCCACCTTGGCCAGCGAGTCGGAGCCGAACTCCTCCACCTGGGTCTTCACGGCGGGCAGCAGTTCGTAGTCCTTGCGGTTCATGATGGACGCCACCCAGTAGGACAGGAAGCCCAGCGGAATGCAGATCAGCAGCGAGATCAGGGCGATCAGTCCAATGTCGGCACCCAGCACGCCCGCGCCGGCAACGATTCCCGGGTGCGGGGGCACGGCCACGTGGATGGCGAGCATGATGCCGGCCATCGGCAGGCCGAACTTGACCGGATGGACCTTGGCGATCTTGGCGAAGGCGTACACGATGGGCACCAGCACGATGATGCCCACTTCGAAGAACACGGGGATGGCCACCAGGAAGCCGACGGCGGTCAGCGCCACAGCCACGCGGCGTGCGCCGAGCTTGCGGGTGAAGTGGTCGGCCAGCGACTGGACGCCGCCGGAGACCTCGATCATGCGGCCCAGTACGGCGCCGAGCGCGATCAGGATGGCAACCTTGCCCATGGTGCTGCCCACGCCGCCGGACACCACGGTGAAGATGTCCTGCAGCGGGATCGTGGCGGCCACGGCAACCAGGATGCTGACGGTCAGCAGGGCGACGAACGCCTGGATCTTGAAGCGGATGATCATCACCAGCAGGATGGCGATGCCTACCGCGGCGATGGTGAGGAGCAGCGGGGTGCCCAGCTCCACGGCGGGCTTGATGGCCGGAGCATCGGCCGCCCGCTGGATCAGCGGGCTCATCAGGTGGTTCACGGGAAATTGTCTCCTTTGACGTGCCGGTCCGGGGCAGACGGGCATCAGGTATTACGGCGGGGATGGAACGCTGCGGTCACGTGCCGCAACGCTGGGAGGTACGACGACGGCGGAGGGGGGACCGCCGTCGTCGGACCGTTTGGGGGAAGACGCTTACTTGGTGCGCTTGGCGGGGGCGACCACCTTGATGACGGCGGAGTCATCAGCGGCGGCGAGGCCCTGGGCCTGGCCCAGCAGGTAGAGCTGCTCGGCGGCGGCGGCAACGGGGGCTGCCAGGCCGGCGGCGCGGGTGGCTTTGCCCACGATGCCCATGTCCTTGACGAAGATGTCCAGGCGGGACAGGACCTCGGCGCCTTCCTCGTTGTAGGCCTCCAGGATGCGGGGGCCGCGGTTGGAGAGCATGAAGGAACCGGCAGCGCCCGCTTCGAGGGCGGCGAGGGTCTTGGCCTGGTCCAGTCCGAGCGCGTCGGCCAGGGCCAGTGCCTCGGCGGCGGCGGCGATGTGGACGCCGCAGAGGAGCTGGTTGACGGTCTTCAGGGCCTGGCCGTCGCCGGGGTTGTCACCCACCACGGTGAGCGTGGAGGCCAACAGGTCCAGGGCCGGCGCGGCCTTTTCGCGGGCTTCGGGGGACGCGCCGACGACGATCAGCAGGTCTCCTTCGCCGGCGCGCTTGGGGCCGCCGGACAGCGGGGCGTCCACCAGGTCCACGCCGTATTCGGCCAGCCTGGCCACGGTGGCGGGGATGGCGTCGGTGCCCACCGTGCTGCCGAGGATGACGACGGCGCCGGGCTCCAGGACGGAGGCCACGCCGTTTTCGCCGAAGAGGACATCGTTGAGCTGCTCGCCGTTGCGGACGGCCAGGAGGACTGCGTCCGCGCCCTTGGCGGCTTCGCGGGCGGTGGTGAAGGTGGCAATGCCGGCATCCTCGGCGAGCTTGAGGCGGGGCTCGGCGATGTCGAAGCCGTGGACAGTCAGCTGCGAGGCCAGGCGGGTGGCCATGGGCAGGCCCATGGCCCCGAGGCCCAGGACGGTGACGGTGTAGTTGCTGGTCATGGTGTTCTCCGTTGAATTTTTGGGGTGTTGAGGGGACCCGGGGATTGAGCCTGTCGAAATCCGGGTTTCGACAAGCTCAACCACCGGTGGGGATCAGAACGTGTTGCTGAGCTTGCGGGTGACCTGGGCCAGGGAGTCGTCGTCGCCCACGTTGCCGGCAAACACGATGTACGGGATGCCTTTGGCGGGGCCGTCCACCGGTTCCCAGAGGCTGACGATGCCCGGGAGCATGGGGCCGCGGACAATGCCGTGCCGGATTTCCAGGCCGTGGGCTGCAACGTCGGAGGACGTGATCCCGCCCTTGGCGATGACGAACCGCGGCGGGAAGGTCTTCAGGGTGCGGTTGACCACGTCCACGACCGCGGCGGAGACGGTCCGGGCGATCCGCAGGCTTTCGGCGGGGTCATCCGTCTTGATCAGCAGGCGGCTGGTGTGGACGACCACGTCGCCGGCATGAAGGGCCTCGACGACTGCCTCGACCGTGCGGTCAAGGTGCGCCTTGGCGTCCGGCTCGGCTGTTCCGGTTTCGGCGGCAAGAAGCTTCTCGACGTCGATCTCGATGATGCGCGCAGAACTGTGTTCGGCCGTGAGGACGTTCAGCTGGCGGGTGGTGACGCCCACGTGCGAGCCCACCACGATCAGGCCGCCCGCCTCCGACGGGGTGTTGCCTGCGTAGGCCTCTTCGGAGGTCAGCGCGGTACGGACCTCCTGGCCGATGCGGCCGCGGACGAACGGCGGGCCCACGCGGTACAGGAGCTTCTTGCCACGGCGTTCAGCCTCTTCAAGGCCCAGTGCCAGGGCTCGGAAGTCGTTTTCCGTGACGATGTCCGCCACGATGGGCGTGGAGTCGGTGGCGGGTTCAATGGCGTCAGCGATGGCCTTGGCGGAGATTGCCGGGTCCTGGGCGGAGGCGCCGGCACGGATGATGTTCAGGTCCAAGACGATCACTGAGTCCGCGGGGTACCTGCCCTGGGATTTCTCAGCGACGTAGTCGGCCATGACGGACGTGCTGAAACCGAAGGAGGCGTCCATGGCGAACTCGGTCTCGGAGACGGGGACCAGGGTGCCCTTGGCGTCGCCGGTGCCGCGCATGTAGTGGATGCCGCCGATGGTGAGCCGGCCGGCGTCGGGGAATGCGGGAACCAGGACCACGCCATCGGTCTTTTCGCCGCTGACCTCGGCAACGGTGGCCGCGATGACGTCGGGCTCCAGCGGGTAGTGGCCCCTGAGGGTGGAGTCGCTGCGGCTGACGAATCCCAGCCGCAGGGAGCCGGGTGATCCTGCTGCGGCGAGGGCGTTGCGGACCACCTCCGCGTTGCGGGCAGCCGCTTCAGCGGGGTCGAGGCTTCGGGTATTGGTGAGGACGTAGACCGCGGGCTTTCCCTGCGCAAAGGCCCAGGTGAAGTCCTCCACGTCCCACCTGGTGAGCACGGGCAGGTCGGCCACGGACTGGGTGCCGGTGGGGTCGTCGTCCAGCACCACCAGGATGCGGGGGACCTCTGCATTGGAAGCGGCCAGCGAGCCGGCAACGAGCCCTGCGGGGATCTCTATGTCTGCCGGGTAGGCGGCCAGAAGGTCTGCTTCAAGCGTCACAGTGCACTCCATTGTGTAGCGATCCGGAACCCGGATACTGATGTAAAGGTAACTGTAAGATGTCTGACATCTTGCATTTGAATGTTAGTGTGGCACACGGCATAAAGACGCGCAAGTAGACTTGTCTGACATATCCGCCGGGCGTTGGCCGGAAGCAGGAAGCGGGGGAAACCATGGCAAGGAAATCGCTGGTCGGCATTGTGGCCGATGAGTTGCTGGACCGGATCATCGAAGGCGAGTTTCCGCCCGGCGCCACGGTTCCGGGCGAGCTGGAACTCAGCGCCCGCCACGAAGTCAGCCGCATGACGGTCCGCGAAGCGATGAAGACGCTCCAGGCCCAGCAGATCCTCAGCGTCGAACGCGGTCGGGGGACGTTCGTCAACCCCCTGAGCCGGTGGACATCGCTGGAAGCGGTGCTGCGGGCGGCATCAGAGGGCAAGAACGACGCCGACGCCTCCATCCAGCTCATCGAGCTCCGCCGGATGCTGGAAACCGGAGCCTGCGAACTTGCCGCCGGACGCATCTCGGAGGAGGACATTGCCTCCTTGTTCGCCTACGTTTCGGCCATGAAGGCCGCCAACAGCATCAACGACGTCGCAGCGTTCGTGGAGGCCGATCTCGGCTTCCACGACGTCATCCTGCGCGCCTCGGGGAACGTCTTCGTCTCGGTCCTGTTCGAGCCGCTGCACCGCGTCCTGGAAAAGCGCCGCGCCGAGACTTCGGCCGTTCCGGCCATCCAGGAACACGCCATCGGACACCACCAGAACATCGCCGAGGCCCTGGAGTCCCGCGACCCGGCCCGCTCCCGCACCGCCATGGACGCCCATATGCAGCAGACGCTGGACGACCTGCGGAACCTGGTCCTGCCCGCCAAGTAAGCCCACGGGCGACACGCGTGAAGGGGGCAAGCCCTCTGGTCAACGCTCTTGGAGTGCCACTAGGCTTCAGGGACGGCCCGCAACCGGGAGCAACGATGATCACGAGGAGCGAAGTTGTCCAACCACACGTACAGCATTTCTGAAATTGTCGGCACCTCCACCGAAGGCGTGGACGACGCCGTCCGGAACGGGATCGCCAAAGCCTCCCAGACCCTCCGGAACCTCGATTGGTTCGAGGTGAAGGAGATCCGCGGACACCTGGAGGAAGGCAAGGTCGCTGACTGGCAGGTAACCATCAAGCTCGGCTTCCGGCTGGAAGATCACTGAACTTTCCAGCTTTAACGCCGGGAGGTCGTGAAGCGTGGCTTCACGACCTCCTCTTTGTTAAGCGGGTTTGCTAACCGGGCGCCGGCCTAGTTCGCCGTCCCCTGGCTGCGGCGCCGCCAGACCGTTGGGACGCCGTCGAACGCGGGGAAAACCTGGCCTTCGAAGAAGGACAGGACGGTGCGGGAATCCGAGTCCGGGCTCCAGAGTCCGGAGGCCGGGCAGTGCGAACCCGTGGCCGTGGACGTGGCGCCGGCGGAAGCCTGGCGTTCCTTCAGCAGTGCGATGCGTTTCATCGTTGAGACCATCCTGGGGTGATAAGAACCGGGCGGGGAAGCTTGTTCTTCAACCCTAGGAAACAGCCGGCCGAAGCCCAATGGGCGGCTGGCCAGAATCGGCGCCCTCCGCTGGACGAATGTACAGTAACGGCACCCTTGCTGCGGCCCTTAGTCCGCCTGCCCGCCGTCGGCCACCGTGGCTGCGTCCCGCGACGTGCCCGCGTCCCTGCCGCCGACAGTGGTACTGGCGGCACCCAGGCTGCCGAGCAACGCCAATGCATCCGACGACGGCGAGCCCGGCCGGGCAGAGTACACCCGGAGCATCTGGTCGGGGTCCTCCGGCAGGACCAGGTTCTCGAAGTTCAGTTCCAGGTCGCCCACCTCGGGATGGTGCAGCCGGACAGTGCCCGCCGCCCTCGTGGCCACGCGGTGCCCGGCCCACCACTGCCGGAAATGTTCGCTGTGCACGGCAAGCTCGCCCACCAGGTGGTTGGCTTGCGGATCGTTGGGATGCCGCCCCACGTCGAGCCGAAGGGATCCGGCGGCTTCTGCAGCCACTGATTTCCAGTCCCTGAAAAGCTCCCGCGCCGCCGGGTCAAGGATGGTCCAGCGGGTGAGGTTCCGCTCCGCCGCAGGCAGTGCCGGAAAATCGGCGAACAGCAGGAACGCCATCCTGTTGCCGGCCAGGACATCGCTGCGCCGGCCCAGCACCAGGGCGGGCACCTCGCCCACCGCGTCGAGGAGTTGCCGCAGCGCGGGCCTGACCCCCTGCGCGGCGGCCGTGCCGGCCTCGCGGGGACCGCCGGCACAGTTCTCGAGCAGGTCCATCATGTGCGCGTGCTCGCTGCTGTCCAGCCGCAGCGCCCTCGCCACAGCGTCCAGGACGGTGCGTGAGGGGTGGATGTTCCGCCCCTGCTCCAGCCGGACGTAGTAATCGGTGCTGACCCCGGCCAGCCGCGCCACTTCCTCCCGCCGCAGGCCCGGAACCCTGCGGGCACCGGTGCTGGGACCCGTTCCTGCAACCTCCGGACTCAGCCGGGACCGCATGGCTTTGAGGAATTTTCCGAACTCGGCGCTTTGACCCATGCAGACCATTCTGCCCGGGAAGGGTGTGCCGCTCCACCCACAAGGTAGGACTGGGAATCCTAGGAAAAACAGGAACAGCTTTGCCTGCTGACTTGTCGGGCAAAAGTGCATAGGCTCAGGAGTGAGCCAGCGGAAACCGCTTTCTTCGTCGAGCAGCCGGCACCGATCCACATCACCATCGTCCCAGGAGCACACCCATGTCAGAGCTGACACTCAACAACGGCGTCACCGTCCCGCAACTCGGCTTCGGCGTCTTCCAGGTCCCGCCGGAAGACACCCAGCGCACCGTGGAGGACGCCCTCGAGGCCGGCTATCGCCACATCGATACCGCGGCCGCCTACCGCAACGAGGCCGGAGTGGGTGCGGCGCTGGCCGCCACCGGCATCGCCCGCGAGGACATCTTCGTAACCACCAAGCTGCGCAACGGCGAGCAGGGCCGCGCGCAGGAAGCGTTCCAAAACAGCCGCAAAGCGCTGGGCCTGGACTTCATCGACCTCTACCTCATCCACTGGCCGGTCCCCTCGCAGGGACTGTTCGTCCAGGCGTGGAAGGAGATGGAACGGCTCTACCAGAACAAGGAAATCCGCGCCATCGGAGTCTCCAACTTCTTGTCCGACCACCTGGACACCCTGCTGGCGTCCGCCGAAACCGTGCCCGCCGTCAACCAGATCGAACTGCACCCCAGCTACCAGCAGGCGGACCTCGCCGCAAAGTGCCGGGACCTGGGCATAGCTGTCGAGGCGTACAGCCCGCTTGGCCAGGGCGGGGACCTGAACGGAAATGCCGTTACCGCGATCGCCAACGCCCACGATGCCACCACCGCCCAGGTGGTACTCGCCTGGCACCTGGCCCAGGGAAACATCGTCATCCCCAAGTCGGCTAACCCCGGCCGGATCAGGGAGAACTTCGCGGCGTCATCCCTCACGCTCTCCCCCGACGAACTGGCCGCCATCACGGCGCTCGAGTCCGGCGCCCGCATCGGGTCCGATCCCGCCGTCGCGGCCTTCACCCAGATGTAGGTTTCGACAAGCTCAACCACCGGGCGGACAGGCCCAACCCCTCGAAAGGATTTTCCATGCAGTACACCCAGTTGGGCCGCTCCGGCCTGAAAGTTTCCCGCCTCTGCCTTGGCACCATGAACTTCGGGCCGCAGACAGAGGAAGCGGACGCCCACAGCATCATGGACTCCGCCCACGCGTCCGGCATCAACTTCTTCGACACCGCCAACGTGTACGGCGGGGCAGACCACCGCGGCTGGACCGAGGAAATCATTGGGCGCTGGTTCGCCAAGGGCGGCGAGCGCCGGGAGCGCACCGTCCTGGCCACCAAGCTCTACGGCACCATGACGGACCGGCCCAACGAGTCCAAGCTCTCGGCACTGAACATCCGCAGGGCCCTGGATGCGAGCCTCAAGCGGCTGCAGACGGACTACATCGATGTGTACCAGTTCCACCACATCGACCGTGACACACCGTGGGACGAGATCTGGCAGGCCATCGAGGTGGCGGTGCAGCAGGGGAAGATCCTGTACTCCGGCAGCAGCAACTTCGCCGGGTGGCACATCGCCCAGGCCCAGGAGGCGGCGCGGCGCCGGAATTACACCGGGCTGGTCAGCGAACAGTCCATCTACAACCTGTTCACGCGGCAGGTGGAGCTGGAAGTCATCCCGGCGGCGCAGCAGTACGGCCTGGGCCTGATCCCCTGGTCGCCGCTGCAGGGCGGCCTGCTGGGCGGCGTGCTGAAGAAGGAGCGCCAGGGCGTGCGGCGTACCGAAGGCCGCGCCGCCGAGACGCTGAAGAAGCATGAAGACCAGATCCGCCAGTACGAGGACTTCGCCGACGAGCTGGGGCACGAACCGGGCGACGTCGCACTGGCGTGGCTGCTGCACCAGCCCGCCGTGACCGCCCCGATCGTGGGCCCGCGCACGCAGGAACAACTGGATGCTGCCATCCGCGCCCTGGACGTCACCCTCGACGCAGACGCGCTCAAGCGGCTCGACGACATCTTCCCCGGCCACCGCACGGCACCGGAAGACTACGCGTGGTAACTCCCCTTGCGGCCGGCACCGTGGCGCCAAGGAACATCCTCTTCGTGGGCGGCACCGGGGTCATCAGCGCGGCGGCGGCAGAACACGCCGTCGCGCTGGGCCACCGGCTGACCATCCTGAACCGGGGCCAATCCACCAGGCCGATTCCGGACGGGGCTGAAGTGCTGCACGCGGACGTCCGTGATGCGGCCGCCGTCCGCGGGGTGCTGGGCGGCAGGGAGTTCGACGCCGTGGCGGACTTCATCGCCTATACCCCGGACCAGGCGCAGACCAGCATGGAACTGTTCCGGGACCGGGTGGGCCAGTACGTCTTCATCAGCTCCGCCTCCGCCTACCAGAAGCCGCCCACCAGGCTGCCCATCCTGGAGTCCACGCCGTTGAAGAACCCCTTCTGGCAATACTCCCGGGACAAGATCGCGTGCGAGGAGCTGTTGTTCCGGGCCTACCGGGAAGATGACTTTCCGCTGACCGTGGTCCGGCCGTCGCACACCTACGACCGCACCAAAATCGCCATGGTGGGCGGCTGGACGGACATCCACCGGATGCGGAGCGGGCTTCCGGTCATAGTGCACGGCGATGGCACCTCACTGTGGACGCTGACGCACAGCAAAGACTTCGCCAAGGCGTTTGTTGGGCTGCTCGGAAGGCCCCAGGCGGTGGGTGAAAGCTACACCATCACCTCCGACGAGTACCTGCCGTGGAATCAGATCTACCGGCTCTTTGCCCGGGCGGCCGGCGTCGGTGAACCCGAACTGGTGCACGTGGCATCCCAGACCATCGCCGCGCACGACCAGGAACTGGGTTCCAACCTGCTGGGCGACCGGTCCCACTCGGTGGTCTTCGACAACGCCAAGATCAAGTCCCTGGTCCCGGACTACACGGCCACCATCCCGTTCGCGGACGGAGCCCGGGAAATTGTCCAGTGGTACGACGCCCACCCGGAGCTGCAGCAGGTCAACGAGGCCTATATGCAGCTTTCGGACAAGCTCACCGGCTGGGCCCGGCAAGGCACCTGATCCGTACCTGCCGGCGTGGCCGGCCTGCCGCACCATCCCGCGGCAGGCCGGCCACATTGCCGCTGTGCTAGATTTCGGCGCATGACCTCACCCCCTCCGAGCCATCCTGCCGACGGGCCTGTCGCCGCCGCCATCGAACTCCTGGCAAAGCAGGGTTTCGATGCAACGTCTGTAGAGGAACTCGCGGAGGCCTCGGGCATGAGCCGCAGCACGTTCTTCCGGAGGTTCGGGTCCAAGGAGGATGTGGTCTTCGCTGACCATGAGCGCATCCTGCAGCAGGTGAACAACCGGCTGGCGGACTCACGGCTGGAGCCCTTGGCGGCCGTGGCGGACGCGGCACTCCTGGTGTTCGACCACCACTTGCGGAACCGCGGCACATCCCTGGCCCGGTACGGGCTGCTGCAGGCGGTGCCGGCCCTCCGGGACCGGGAACTGGTCACCTCCCACCGGTATGAGCGGGCGTTCCTGCGGTACCTCAATGACAACCTGCCCAAGGACGGCCGCCGCGAGTACGCGGCCGTTGCCTTCGCCGCAGCCGTGGTGGCCGTGCACAACGCCTTCCTCCGGCAATGGCTTCGCGCGTCCCCCGCGCCCGGGGAATCCGGGCAGCCGGACAGGGCGCGGGCGGCAGCCCTCGCCAGTGAACTCGCAGCGCTGGCCGAAACGTTCCGGCCAACCCTCCTCGGTCCTGGCGCCACTGTTGACACCACGGATCAAAACGCAGCCACCGTCGTCGTCACCGTGCTCGCCGGCCCGGCGGACAAGGATGCCATCGCCCAGGCGGTCCGCGAGGCCTTGCCCTGACGCCCGGGCGCGCATTTGGTACCGAGTTTCTTGACGTGGAACTGCGTTTCAGTGCATTCTTAGTCGGAGCGGCGTGAGCCACATCACCCGGGCGGCCCGCGGCCGCCGCTGAACCAGAGGATGCAGACATGACGACGACGTCGCCCAGCCCAGCACCCACCGTCACCGGCGGTGCGCCGGACTTCCCCACCGGAACCGTGGAACCCGAGTACCTTCTCACCGAGGCCCTCGGCACCGATCCCGCCTCGGTCTTTGCCGCCATCAACGCCGAAGACCGGAAGTACTGGGACCGCGCCCGCCGCTTCGTCCAGGAGGAAGTCCTCCCCGTCATCGACGGCTACTGGGAGCGCGGCGAGTACCCGCTGCACCTCCTCCACCGCCTCGGCGAACTGGACCTGCTCCGCGACGGCATCACCGTGGACGGCTTCGAGCCGATGAGCAGCATGGCCGCCGGACTGGTGAACATGGAAATCAGCCGCGGGGACGGATCCGTGGCCACCATGATCGCGGTCCAGGGCGGCCTCGCGCTGCGGTCCGTCGCGGAGTGCGGATCCGAGGCGCAGAAGGAGCGCTGGCTGCCGGCGATCGCCCGCGGTACGGAGTACGCCGCCTTTGCCCTCACGGAGCCCACCCATGGATCCGACTCCGTGGCCCTGGAAACCACGGCAACCCGCACGGACGGCGGTTTCCTGCTCAATGGCGAAAAGAAGTGGATCGGCAACGGCTCCGTCGGTGGCGTCAGCGTTGTCTGGGCGCGCGGCGATGGCGGCCAGGTGCACGGCTACCTGGTCCCCCAGGATTCGCCCGGCTACGCCGCCACCAGGATTGAGGGCAAGCTGGCCCTTCGCGCCATCTGGCAGGCCCACATCCGGTTGGAGAACGTCTTCGTGCCCGAAGGCAACGTCCTGCCGGGCGCACGCACGTTCAAGGACACCGCCCGCGTCCTGTTGGCGACCCGCCTCGGTGTGGCCTGGTCCGCCGTCGGGCATGCCACCGCCTGCTACGAGACGGCCGTCCAGTACGCCAAGCAGCGCAAGCAGTTCGGCCGCCCGCTGGCCGCCTCCCAGATCATCCAGGAGCGCCTCGCGCGGATGCTCAGCGAATTGGCAACCATGCAGCTGATGGTGGTCCAGATGACCCGGCTCGACGAGGCCGGCACGCTGACCCCGGAGCAGGCCTCGCTGGTCAAGTACACCTGCACCCGGACGGCCCGCGGCATCGCCTCCAATGCCCGCGACCTCCTGGGCGGCAATGGCATCCTGCTGGCCAACCGGGTGGCCCGGCACCTGGCCGATATCGAAGCAATCCATACCTACGAAGGCACCGAAACCGTGCAGGCACTGATCATCGGCCGTGGCATCACAGGCGTCTCCGCCTTCGCCTGACCCTTACCGCCCGACTTTGGCCGCCCCATCCTCCCGAAAGGACTGTTCTTGAACCAGAACGCCAACATCCCCGTCATCCTCGGCGGCGCCCGGACGCCCTTCGGCAGGTTCCGCGGTGGCCTCACCCCCTTCTCGTCGAGCGAGCTGGGCGCCCACGCGATCCGGGCAGCGCTGGAACGGACCGGTGTGGCTCCGGAGCTCATCGGAGCCGTCATCGTGGGGCAGGTTATCCAGGCCGGCGCCGGCCAGGGCCCCGCACGGCAGGCCAGCCTCGGCGCCGGCATCGGCTGGGACGTTCCCACCATCACCATCAACAAGCTCTGCCTGTCCGGGCTGACGGCAGTCATTGACGCCGCACGGATGATCCGCGCCGGCGAAGCGGACTTCATCGTCGCCGCCGGCCAGGAATCGATGACCAACGCACCGCACCTGGTCCCCGGGCTTCGCGCCGGCGTCGTCATCGGCGATGCCCCCATGCTCGACTCCCTGAACCACGACGGCCTCCAGGATCCGGTGAGCGGCAAACTGATGGGCGAGGCCACGGATGCCGGAAACGTCGAGCGGGGGATCACCCGTGCCGAGCAAGACGCCGTGGCCGCCCGGTCCCACCAGCGCGCCGAAGCGGCCCGCACTGCCGGTGTGCTCGCGGAGGAAATCGCGCCGATCCAGGTACCGCAGCGCAGAGGCCCCGCCGTGACCCTTGAGCACGACGAGGGCATCCGGCCGGAAACCACGGCCGAATCGCTGGCGCAGCTCCGGCCGGCGTTCTCCAAGGATGCCGCAGCCACCATCACCGCCGGCTCGGCGTCGCCCCTGTCCGACGGTGCGGCGGCGCTGGTGATTGCCAGCAAGGACGCCGCCATCGCCGCCGGGCTGGAATGGATCGCCGAGATCGGCGCGCACGGCCAGACTGCCGGACCGGACGGATCCCTGCACTCCCAGCCCGCCCGGGCCATCGAGCGCGCCCTCAGGGTCGAGGGCCTCAGCACGCAGGACCTCGACCTGGTGGAAATCAACGAGGCCTTCGCCTCGGTCCTGATCCAGTCCGCGAACGATCTTGGCATCGACACCGAAACGGTGAACGCCGAAGGCGGCGCGATTGCCCTGGGCCACCCCGTCGGCGCCTCCGGCGCCCGCCTGGTGCTGCACCAGGCGCTGGCGCTGAAACGGCGCGGCGGCGGCACCGGCGTCGTAGCCCTCTGCGGGGGCGGCGGCCAAGGCGACGCCCTCATCCTCAAAGCCTGACCCTCCCACCAGCGCGCCACTCCCACCAAAGAAGCAGGCCATGAACACCAACAACTCCGCTGACGGTTTCGCCACCATCTCCGTCGCCGCCATCCTGGCCGAATCGGCACACCGGACCCCGGACAGCATTGCCCTGGTCGTGGGTGAGGACAAGGTCAGCTACCGGGACCTGTGGAGCCAGACCCGCGCCTACGCCGGAGCGCTGCGGGCCCGCGGCGTAGGTCAAGGAGACGCCGTCGCCGTCCTCATTCCCAACGTTCCGGACTTCGCGCGGGTGTACTACGCCATCCTGTCGCTGGGCGCCATCGTTGTCCCTGTCCATGCCCTGCTCAAGGCCCGCGAGATCGAATATGTCCTGCAGGACAGCGGGGCCGGGCTGCTGGTCTGCGCTGCCCCGCTCCTGGCCGAGGGCGCGGCGGGCGCTGCCGCCAGCGCAGTGGACGTGGTGACGGTTTTGGCACCGGACGACGACGGGTTCCCCCGGCTGGAGGCGGAGGCCGGCGCCGCCGAACCCATCCGGACCTATGAACCCTGCCGCCCTTCGGACACGGCCACCATCCTTTACACCTCGGGCACCACGGGCAAACCGAAGGGGGCGCTGGGCACGCACTTCGCCCTGGTGGAACAGACCAGCGTCCTGCTCACCAGCGTGATGGACTTCCGGCCCGGCGACGTCCTGTTCGGTGGGCTGCCGCTCTTCCACACCTTCGGCCAGACCGTTGTCCTCAACACGGGACTCCGTGCCGGCGCCACGATCGTCCTGATGCCGCGCTTCACCGGCGCGGACGCCCTGCAGCTGCTGGCGAAGCACGACGTGAACATCTTCCTCGGCGTGCCCACCATGTACGTGGCTCTCCTGGAAGCCGCCAAGTCAGCGCCTGAACGGCCGAAGGCCCTGCGGTACGGCATCTCCGGCGGAGCCTCCCTTCCGCTGGCCGTGATGGACAGGTTCCGCGACGTCTTTGGCGTGGAAATCCATGAGGGGTACGGCCTCACCGAGACCTCACCGGTGGCGGCGTTCAACCATGTAGGCACCGCGCCGCGGCCGGGAACCATCGGGGTCCCGATCTGGGGCGTGGATATCGAAATCGCCCGCCCCGAGACGGTGGAAAGCATTGAACTGCTGCCCAACGGGGAACTGGGCGAGCTCGTGATCCGCGGACACCTGCTGATGAAGGGCTACCTCAACCGCCCGGAAGCAACGGCGGAAGCCGTGGTGGACGGCTGGTTCCGCAGCGGTGACCTTGGGACAAAGGACGACGACGGCTACCTCACCATCGTGGACCGCAAGAAGGACATGATCATCCGCAATGGGTACAACGTCTATCCGCGGGAAGTGGAGGAAGTCCTGCTGACGCACCCGGCCGTGGTCAGCGCGGCCGTTTACGGAATTCCGCACGAGACGCACGGGCAGGAGATCGCGGCTGCAATCGTGCTGGACTCGGGAGCCACCGTCACTGAATCCGAGCTGATCGAGTTCGCCAGTACCCGGCTTGCGGCCTACAAGTACCCGCGGGTGGTCAGGATCCTTTCCGAACTGCCCCTTGGACCGAGTGGAAAAATCCTCAAGCGGAAACTGGCCGAGGACCCCGCATGGGACAAGACCGGCCGATAAAGGGGGAGACTGGTGGAATGACACTCGCACCGCTCATCACCCTCAATGATGGCAACAGCATTCCCCAAATGGGCCTGGGCACCTGGCCGCTGGACGACGACCAGGTGGCGGCCGCCGTCGTACAAGCCGTGGAAGCCGGGTACCGGCACATCGATACCGCGGTGAAGTACGGCAATGAACGCGGCGTGGGCAACGGCATCCGGGCGAGCGGACTGGACCGCAGCGAACTCTTCGTCACCACCAAGCTCGACGGTGAGTTCCAAGGCCACGACCGCGCCGCAGCGGGGTTGGAGGGTTCACTGAAGCGCCTGGACCTGGACTACGTGGACCTGCTGCTGATCCATTGGCCCATGCCGGGCAGGGACCAGTTTGTTTCCACCTGGCAGACCTTTGAACGGCTGCAGGCGGAGGGAAAGGTCCGGTCCATCGGGGTGTCCAACTTCAAGCCGGCGCACCTGGAGCGCCTGCTGGCAGAGACGGACGTGGTGCCTGCGGTCAACCAGGTCCAGCTCAGCCCGGCGATTACCCGGACCGCTGAGCGCGAATTCCACGCCAGGCACGGGATCGCCACGGAATCGTACAGCCCATTGGGCGGATCCGGCGCAGGTTTGCTGAGCGCCCCCATTCTGTCGCAACTGGCCGAAAAACACGGGAAAACCCCCGGCCAGCTGGCCCTGAGGTGGCACATACAAAACGGATTGGTAACGATTCCCAAGACCTCTTCCCCGGAGCGGATGCGGGAGAATCTTGACGTGTTCGATTTCGCCCTGGACCCGCAGGATCTAGCGGAACTTTCGGCCCTGGACGAGGGTCCGGGCGCCGGCAATGATTCCGACAAAACCGGGCATTAGGAACGGCCCGAACAGCACTTTTTCCAAAACAGGTTGGCAAATAGATAGTAAGCATGATTACTATTGAGCCAGAAGGATGAAGTGCCTCCGGGACCCGGAGGCCTCCTCTACCTAGGAAGAGAGCTACAAATGGGATTTATTGCATTTCTGATTCTCGGACTTATCGCTGGTGCGATCGCTAAGGCGATCCTCCCGGGCAGGCAGGGTGGCGGCTGGGTCGTCACACTGATCCTGGGCGTTGTTGGCGCGCTCCTCGGCGGCTGGCTGGGCGGAATGATCTTCGGCAGTGGACTGCAGGAGTTCTTCTCCATCCAGACGTGGCTGCTGGCGATCGTCGGCTCGCTGATCGTCCTTGCCATCTACGGCATGGTCACTCGGCGCAGCGCCCGCTAAAAGCTCGGGCAAGCCAGGAAGCCGGCTTGGGGACACTCTCCCCAGGCCGGCTTTCATTTTCTCCGGCTACGGGTTCCCCCCCATGCCGGAACTGACAACCCTCTCGCAGAGCAGGAGTTCATCGTGAAAAACAAGCTTCTTTTGGGTGTGGGCGTGGCCGTCGGCTACGTTCTCGGCTCACGGTCCGGCCGCGCAGCGTACGAAAAGCTGAAGACCCGCGCGGTCGGCATTTGGGACAGCAAGCCGGTCCAGGACAAGGTCGCCGTGGCCACGGAGGCCGTCAAGGAAAAGGCCCCTGAAGTGGCCGACCAGCTCGGCGAAGCCGCCCGCAGGGCAGGCACTGTGATCGGCTCGGCAATGCACCGCGACGGGACGTCCGGCGGGAGCCGGACCTCCGCAGGCGTTGCCGGCACCTCCCCAAGTAACAACACGGCGGAGCTGGGCGAAGACCACATTCCCGCCCACAGCACCCACCCGGAGACCACCAACCTTGGTACCTCGGACGGTAGCGAAGGTAAGGCCTGACGCCTGGTCCATCGCCTTTCGTTTAGTGCTGCAGCCGTGTGACAAGCACACTCGACCAGTGATGTGCTACAACTGAATCGCCTTGCTGGCCGTCGCGATCCTTGGGGGACGCGGCGGCCAGCATTGTCTTAAGCGCGGCGAGGTCATTTTCAAAGGAAAATTCCTGTCCCGCGGCAGCACTTAGTCCTTGTCGATTCCGGGCAGGGCCCGGCCCACAACCACCGTCGCGTCCAGGTCCTCCGAGCGGACCGTCCGTGTCCGGAACCCGGCCGCAGCCAGGATGGCAGAAGTCCCGGCCGCCTGGCGTTCGCTGGTTTCGATGAGCACGTACGCGCCAGGCGCGAGCCACTCAATGGACCCGGCGGCAACACGTCGGTGGAAGTCCAGTCCGTCCTCGCCGCCGTCCAGCGAAATCACGGGCTCGTACAGCCGGGCTTCGGGCGGCATGGTCCTGATGGCCTCGGTGGGCACATAGGGCGCGTTGACAGCCAGCATCCCGACACGGCCGCGCAGCGCGGTGGGGAGCGCCTGGAACAAATCGCCCCGATGAACAAAGCCGCCAAGCGGCCCGATGTTTCGCCGCGCGCACCGTGCGGCTGTGGCGTCGATGTCGGCCGCATGCAACTCCACATCGGTCAACGCCTGAAGGATGGCTGCCCCCACGGCACCGGACCCGCAGCACAGGTCGACGACTACCGGAGGTACCGCCAAGGGGCTGCCGGACAGGAGTGCCACGGCCTGGTTGACCAGCAGTTCCGTGCGGCGACGGGGTACAAACACCCCGGGCTCAACGACAATGCGGCGGCCCGCGAACTCCGCCCAGCCCAGCACGTATTCCAGCGGCACCCCCTCAACGCGCCGCCGGACATTCCGCGCGAGCTCCGCAGGCCCGGGCGCCTCCGACAGCAGCAGCCGGGCCTCTTCCTCGGCGAAAACGCAGCCGGCTGAGCGCAGGAGGGCGACGATGTGGTCGAAGGCCGGGGTGGGAGGGCGGTCAACAGCGCTTGATTCAGGAACTGGCATCTCAACGCCTCTCAGTGGACCGGCTGGGAACCCGCGCCGGGGCACGTGGTCTTTGAAGACCGTTCAGGACCCGTGCAGGGCCCCCTCCACCGCCGCAAGCAGCGAGTTAAACCTCTTATTGGCGGGAAGGTCGTCGAGGTAGACGGGTTTGCCGTCAGGGCCGCCCAAGGGCACCTGCCAGTTGGGGTACAGCGCCTCGGTGGTCCCGGGCTGGTTCTGGACCCGCCGCTCCCCCACCGCATCCACCAGGGCCACGCCGAGCAGCACCGACGGCGACTGGGCCAGCAGGAGGTGCAGCGCCTCGATGGTGTGTTCCTCCGCCGACTGCCCGGAGGCAGCCACCTCGCTGAGGTACCCCCGTTCGCGCAGCAGGGCAAACATCTTTTCCAGCGATGCGTTGTGCTCGGCCCGCTCTTCCTCCTCGGAGCGCTCCAGCAGGCCAAGGCGGCTGCGCAACGCCACGTGGTCCCCGGCGAGGTAGCCGGCGGTGGGCGGGAGGTCGTGGGTATTGACGCTGGCGAGTGCCTGCGTACGGTACTTTTCCGGCGCCAGCGGGGAATCGCCGTCGTACTCAAACCATAGGATGGACGTGCCAAGGATGCCGCGGGCAGCGAGGTAGTCACGCACCCACGGTTCAAAGGTTCCCAGGTCCTCCCCGATCACCACGGCGCCGGCGCGGTGCGCTTCGAGGGCGAGGATGCCGATCAGGGCCTCATGGTCGTACCGGACGTAGGCGCCGTCCCCCGGCGCGTTGCCGGCCGGGATCCACCACAACCGGAACAGGCCCAGGATGTGGTCAACGCGAATGCCCCCGGCGTGCCTGAGCACGGTGGCGAGCATGTTGCGGAACGGCTCGTAGCCGGTTTCGGCAAGCCGGGTGGGGTGCCATGGCGGCTGGCCCCAGTCCTGGCCCTGCTGGTTGTACATATCCGGCGGCGCGCCCACGCTGGTGGCCGGCGCCAGCACGCCGCGCAGCGTCCACGCGTCGGCACTGCTGTGGTCCACCCCCACGGCGAGGTCGTGCACCACGCCCAGGCGCATACCGGAGCGCAACGCAGCCTGCTGGGCCTCCTCCAACTGTTCGTCGCAGATCCACTGCAGCCAGCGGTGGAACCCGATCCGGTCCGCCAACTTCTCCCGCAGCGCCTCCGCCTCGCGTGTTCCGATGGCGCAGGCCGGATCCGTCCAGAGCGGGTCGTCCGGCGCGAGGTCCTCGCGGATGGCGGACCAGAGGGCGAAATCGTCCAGTCCGGCGCCGGAGATCCGGCAGAACTCGTCGAACGCCGCCTCCCGGGCCGGTGAGCGCCGGGCGTGGTACAGCATTTCCAGCGCCTGCAGCTTCGCCGCGTACACGGCGTCGCGGTGCAGCCGGGCCCCGTCCTTGTTCAGCCCTGCGACTTCCTCGTGCAGCTTTTCCAGCGCCGCCCGCTTCCGCGGCCGAAGGTAGGCGAGCTCGGGAACCGCCTCAATGCGGATGTACAGCGGGTTGAAGAACCGCCGCGTAGACGGGGAGTAGGGTGAGGGCTGGACCGGCGGAACCGGCTCCGCCGCATGCAGGGGATTGACCAGCACATAATCGGCGCCGCGCTCGCCACTGATCGCCGCCAGGTCCGCCAGGTCCGCGAAATCGCCGATGCCCCACGACCGCTTGGACCGGACCGAATAAAGCTGCGTGGCCAGGCCCCAGCCGCGCCGCTCCATCAGGGGTGCCGCCGTGTCCAGCCGCGCCGGCGTCACCACCAGCGTGGCGGTGGCCGTGGCACCCTCGGAGTCGGCGTGCAGGGTATGCCAGCCCAATGGGAGGTCCGGTGGCAGGGAAAAGGTGGCACGTCCGGTGGGAATGCCGTCGACGTCCCGGGGCTGGACCCAGACGTCCTCCTGGGCCGCCTCCAGTGAGCCCGCGCCGCCTTCGAGCGTGACTGTCAGCCGCGCCGTGGCGCCGTCCCGGACATGGACCGGAACCTGGGCGGGCTCGCCCTGCTTGATGACGACGGCGGGCGGCAGCATCCGCCGCCAGGGCGCCAATTCCGCGTCCGCCAGGGCAGCTTCGATTTCCTGGTTCGTCTGGGCCTGCACACCCAGGGCGGCGAGCACCTTGATCAGCGTCGTTTCGGCAACGGAGTGTGGGAGCCCGTCCCAGCCCTGGAAGGAGGTGCCAACCCCATGCGCATCCGCCAACTGCTGGAGCAGGTGCGGATCCACCGGCGCCTGCGCGGCGGGAGGGTCTGCGGGCATGCTTGGCCGTGGTGCGTGCTGCTGGTCTGAAGCCGTCATGGGTGTCCGCCTCGTCTGTGATGGTCCCGAACTTACAGTGCTGCCTGTTGCCCCGGGAGCTGACACCCCAGTGCACAACCGTTGGTTCAGATTATTGCAGGGCGCAGCCGGGGCGAAACCCGGGCCACGGATGGCGGTGACCGCCACAAAACGTCATCCCGGCTCGCTCCGGTTACTCCATGCGACGAAAAGAGAAGGACTAAGGCGGAAATCTGCGGCGGCCCGCGGAATCTGTGTAGCGTCATGACGATCCACGGCGCGGCAACCATATGGAGGAGACCGGAGATGAGCCTTAGCGAACTGCGGGTGTTCGGACGGTCGGGAACCCCCATCAGCCCGCTCACCCTTGGCACCATGAACTTTGGCGAAGGAGCGGGCGGCCCGCAGGGTGCCCCCACCGGCGCGGATGAGGCCATCCGCATCATCCACGCGGCGCTCGAGGCAGGCATCACGGCCATTGATACCGCGGACGTCTATTCCCAGGGCGAGTCCGAACAGGTGGTGGGCAGGGCGTTGCGGGGCCGGCGGGACGACGTCTTCCTGGCCACCAAGTTCCACGGCCAGATGAGCCCCAATCCGGCACACTCGGGGAACTCCCGCCGCTGGATCACCCAGGCCGTCGAGGGCAGCCTCCGCCGGCTGCAGACGGACCGCATCGACCTGTACCAGGCGCACCGGCCGGACTACAACACCGACGTCCTGGAAACCATCACCACCCTCAACGACCTCATCCGCCAGGGCAAGATCCTCTACTACGGCACCTCGGTGTTCACGCCGGCGCAGCTCGTCGAGGCGCAGTGGCTGGCCACCACCAACCACCTGATTCCACCGCTGGGCAACCAGGTTCCCTATTCGATGCTGGTCCGCGGCAACGAACGCGACGTACTGCCCATCGCCCAGCAGTACGGCCTGGGCGTCCTGGCGTACGGACCCCTGGCGGGCGGCTGGCTCTCCGGCAGCTTCGTCCTTGACTCGGGGAAGCCGCCCACCCGGGTCCACACGCTGCCGGGCCGGTACGACATTTCCGGGCCCGCAAGCGAGCGGAAGCTGCTCGCCGCTGACTCCCTGGCCCGGCTGGCAGACAAGCTGGAGATGCCACTGGTGGACCTGGCCGTCGGCTTTGCCCTGACCCACCCCGCGATCAGCAGCGTAATCATCGGCCCCCGCAGCGAGGAACACCTCCAGGCCTACCTCCGCGCCGCGGATGTCCAGCTGGGCGAGACGGTCCTGGACGCCATCGACGACCTCGTTCCGCCGGGCACCAACTTCGTGGAGCGGGACGCCGGCGCGATTGTCCCGTCCATCGAGTTCGCTGAATTACGACGCCGGTAGCGGGCTCACGGCCCGGCAGCACAGTCACGCCCAAGGCCTCGTACGACGCCGGCGGGCGGGGCGGGACGCCCGGGAGACTCTTGACTAAGCGGTAGAAGACTCCTACGGTCGATACCGAAACCGCCTCCCAAGGAATACAGGGGCTGCCATGCCAATGTCCGATGAGGAGCGACGCCTGCTCAAGGAGCTGGAACTGGGGCTGATCGCGGACGATCCCCATCTGGCCATGGAACTGCTGTCCGGCTATCCCGCGCGCCGTTTCCCCACAGCCCTCCTCCCGGGATTGGCGGTGGCGGTCATCGGCCTGGTGCTGGTCCTGGCGGGGGCAGGACTGCCTGCGCCGGGCGCGGTGGTGCTAGGAGTCCTGCTGCTGGGGTTGGGCGCCTGCCTGTTGCTTGGCCCCATCGGGTTGAACCGGAGCGCGCGGCGGCAGCCCACCGCCTGACGGCACCGCCGTTGGGCGCGGACCCGGGATTGCTGCCGGCCGCGGCGCCAGGATGAACAGACTGGCCAGGACCGCGGCGGCGCCCAGCCAGCCGAGCGCCGGAAGCCTTTCTCCCACCACGAATACCGCCAATACGGCGGCTACCACCGTTTCGAGCAGCGAGATGCCGGTGGCCGTGCTCGCCCCCACCCGGGCAAGGCCCCAGCCGAACAGGAGATAGCCGGCGAACATCGGCACCACCGCCATGTAGGCCCCGACGCCGATGGTGGTCCACGACGCCAGGAGCGGGCCGCCCGTCAGGGCAAGGACCGGCATCAGGAAGAGCCCGCCCAGGCCAAAGACCGTTCCCATGGCCGCCCTGGGTGTGACACCGAGCCCGATCAGGCGATGGGCGGCCCAGGAATACAGGGCATAGGTACTGCCAGCCAGGAGTCCCAGGACCACTCCCGCCGTGGTGGTCCAGGAATCCGGGGCGGCGGACCCGGCCGGGCCATGTCCGGCAAAGGAAAGCAGCGCCGCTCCGCCCACCCCCAGCAATGCCCCGGCAATCCACCGCCGGCGCAGTGGATTCTTGTCCGCTGCCCGCTCGATGAGGGCCGCCGCAATGGGGGCCGAGCCGATGGAGACCACCGTTCCCACGGCCACGCCGGAGAGGTGCATTGAGCTGTAGAAGGCCAAGGGATAAACAGCCACCGCCGCTGCCCCCAGCAACACCAGTCTCCACCGCCGGAACAGGCCGGCTGGCTGGCTGGCAATGTGCCGTGCGGCGTACAGAGCCTGCAGCAACCCGCCCGCCCCCATGGCCACCGCGCCAATGGCAAGGGGGCTTACACCCGGTGCGAAGGTGGCGGCTGTCCCGGTGGTCCCCCAGAGGACGGACGCCGCCACCACGGACAACGCTCCCCACGGCAACGCCGGGCGGCGTGGAGTGGAGTTCACAGGGCGTCCAACAGTTGCGCGGCGATGGCCCGGGCTTGCCGCAGCGGCGCGTCGCCGCCCTCCAGGCCTGCCCTGGCCATGGCACCCTCGAGGAGGAAGGCCAAGTGGGCGGCAACGGCGGCCGCTTGCCCCTCCCTCCCGGGCAACAGCGCCGTGACGTGCCGGGCCAGGATTTCCTGTACCTCCTCCTTGTGGTGCCGTACCGCATCGCGGCCGGGATCCCCTGCGGGCAGTTCGGCCGCCGCGTTGAGCAGCCCGCATCCGCGGAATCCGTGTTGGTAGGCGGCGTTCGCGTGGTCCAGGTAGGCGTCGAAGACCGCCAGTGCCTGCTCCGCCGCGCTGCCTGCCTTTTCCAGCCGGGCGCGGTAAAGGCCCAGCCACTCCTCATGCCGTGCTTCCAGGTAGGCGGCCACCAGGTCCGCTTTGGATGTGAAGTTGTTGTAGAGGCTCTTCTTGGCCACGCCCGCCTCGGCCGTGATCGTGTCGATCCCGGTGGCCGCTACGCCGCGCGCATAGAAGAGGCGGGCGGCGGCATCGAGCAGCAGTTCCCGGGCGGGACGCCGGCTGGTCGCTGGGGTGCTAGGCACAGGCATGGGGCTCCTTGCGGTGGTGGTAGGTAGACCAGTCTACCTACCACCACGCGTGGGCGGAACCCGCTGGTGAATCAGGCGGTGCGGACCGCCTGTGCGGACTGGGCTTGGAGCTCCGTGGCCAGCCGTTCCACCAGGAGTTCCGGGGCCTGGGTGATATCGGCCAGGACGTGGGCCTCGTCCTCATCCAGTTCCTCCAGGGCCGCGAACTGGGTTTCCAGCAGGGTCCGCGGCATGAACTCGTGGGCGCGGGCTTCCATCCGCGCCCCGATGGTGTCTGCGCTTCCGGTCAGGTGGATGAAGACAACATCCGGCGCTGCGCTGCGCAGCAGGTCCCGGTAGCGGCGCTTCAACGCTGAGCAGGCGACGATCGGCGGGCCTGTTGTGACGCCGTCGGCCTTTCCTGCGAGCAACTCCCCCAGCGTGCCAAGCCAAGGCTCCCTGTCTGCGTCCGTGAGCGGTATGCCGGCGCCCATCTTCTGCTTGTTGGCGGCAGGATGGAAATCGTCGCCATCGAAGAACGGCATGTCCAGGCGCAGGCCCAGCAGGGAGCCCATAGTGGATTTCCCCGAACCGGACACGCCCATCACCACCAGGGGCGGCAACGGGGCGCTCACCGCTCCTCCCCGTTCCCGTCGAAGCTGAGGAGGACTTTGCCGGAGCTGGTGGAGTCCTTGGCCACCTCGAATGCGTGCAGGGCGTCCTCCACCGGGTATTGGTGGGTGATGACGGGGTCGATGTGCAGGGTGCCGTCGGCAAGGGCCGCGATGACCTCGTCGATTTCGTCGTTGAAGCGGAAGGAGCCTCTGAGGTCCAGTTCGCGGGTGATGGCCAGGGAGATGGGTAGCGGCTGCAGGCCGGTGGGCAGCAGCCCGACCATCACCACGGTCCCGCCGCGCACCGCGCCGCGGATGGCGGAGGCCAGCCCGTGGTGGTTGCCGGAGGATTCGA